>JALQTV010000195.1:246-5555 GCA_023268675.1 Saprospiraceae bacterium
GTTTTTATTTTACAGTGTCAGAGCTGGGACTGGTAAGAAGTCAGTCAGCAGATTTAGAGGAGAGGGTTTTTTATGTTGTAAATCGCCGCACAGGAAAACCTTTGGAAGCTGCCAGACTTAGCTGGGAAGACCAAAAGGGAAAGGTCATAGAAGCGTATAGCGATGCAACAGGGAGGGTGGCTTATCCGGAGCATCTGTCCGAAGGGACCTACCGTTGGTGGCTTGAATACGGATCCGAAAAGCGATTGCTGGAGAGCCGGGAGTACATCTGGTCAGGCGAAAGCAGGTATTACAAGAGAGAAATTTCAGAGCCTCTTGCAGATGAGGACAATATCAACACCCGATTTTTTCTCGATAGAGCGGTTTACAGACCCGGCCAACAAGTGTATTTTAAAGGACTGATTGTCAATGAAAACAAAACGAATGAGCCCTCCGTAGTCGCAAATAAAGAAATCAAAGTCTTGTTAAAAGACGCCAACTGGCAGCTAATCGCTGAAAAGGCTTTCACAAGTAATGAGTTTGGCACCTTCAATGGTGTTTTTGATTTGCCGGAGGCAGGCCTTCTTGGTCGTTTCCAAATCTCAGTAGGGGAAGGCTCGGGTAGGGAGTCATTTTTGGTAGAAGCTTATAAAAGACCTAAGTTTGAGGTGACCTTTGATCCGCTGGAAGGCTTTTTTGCACTGGGAGATTCAGTGACCGTCCGTTGTTCGGCACAGGCCTATTCTGGGCAACCCATCGACAATGGCTTGGTAACTTTTCAAGTGCTTCGCACACCGCAGTTTGTATTTCGACCCTGGTGGATGGACTTTTTCACCGGCAGAGATCGCTTGAGCGAGGCAAAGGTAATGCTTACAGGAGAAGGAAAGACAGATGCTTTCGGTCATTTCTCCCTGAATTTTTTGGCGGAAGCCGGAACAGTTGCATCGAGCTACAAGCCTGACGGCTATCGTTTTGAAGTTCGGATAAACATAACAGATATCAATGGTGAAAGTCATTCGGTGACCAAAACAATACACATAGGCAACGCTCCCGTGCAGGCAAGCCTGCAAGTGGGCAAGCATCAGTTTACAGACCGCGCTCTTGAATTGTCTTTTGAGACCCGAAATTGGGAGGGACAACAGGTTGATCATCCCGTACGGGTAGAAATTTTCGAGCTGGATGCCCCCCAACATATAAAGCAATCCCGACTTTGGACTGCTCCTGATTTGCCATTGTATTCGAAGGAAGCATTTCATGAGCTTTTTCCGATGATGGCCTACGGAACAGAAGCACATCGGGAATTGTACCAGCCTAAGGCTACGGTTTTTGAGGGAACCTTTGGAAAACCGGAGCTTATTTTGCTATCTCCTGAAGCTTGGAAGCCCGGGCTGTATCGGGTGGTGCTCAGTCTGTCTATGCCCGATGGGGACAGCCTCCAAACGGAGACCTACTTTGATTTGCTGGATACCGTTCAACATAAAATACCGGCACCTATTCAATTTTTTGCCGGAGCCTTTACACAGTCTCTGGAGCCCGGACATGATGCCCGCTTCGAGTTGTTTTCCGGCGAGGAACAAATACAACTATTTTTTCGCCTGAGCAGAGGCGAATCCTTGCTCCATCAGGATTGGCATGCAATGGAGCAAGTGTTCACTTTTCCCTATAAAATACAGGAAGCTGATCGGGGCAACCTGATTGCCAACGGTTTTTTTGTCAAGAACAACCGCTTTACGAGTTTCAACCAGGTGGCAGAGGTTCCCTGGACAAACAAACAATTGTCTATTCAATGGCGGGCATTCAGAGACAAACTCCAGCCGGGGGAGAAGGAAACCTGGGAATTGCACTTGCAAGACCACTTGGGCAAGGGAGTATTAGCAGAGCTGGGAGTCACCCTTTACGATGAATCACTGGATGCCATCGCAAAACACAATTGGCAACTTAATTTGTACCATTCCAGGTGGAGCAGCCCCTGGCTGGATGATGAACAGGATTTCAATGATACCAATTTTGGTTGGGGCAATGACAATCAGATTGTGCCCTCAATTCCATATTTTTCGTATCCCCAACTAGCCGAAATCCCTGGTTTGTATGATTTCTTTGGCCGGATAATTCCGGCGGTAGCCTATCAAATGAAGAGCAGCCCCTTGATGGATGCCGCAGAAGGAGAACCGGTGGCTATGGAAATGTCCATGGAAATGGAAGAAGCTCCTGCTCCTTCTGAACAAGAAACATCTGATGCCGAAGTCTCCCTGCGGGAAAATCTCGACGAGCTGGTTTTTTTCAAACCGGAAATCCACACTGATGCTTCGGGTAAGGCGGTGCTGGAGTTCACCATGAACGAGGCTCTTACCCGCTGGAAAGTCATGGCAGTAGCACATACCCGCGATTTGGCGACGGGGACTGTGACGCGCTCCCTACTTACTCAAAAACCGCTGATGATTGTTCCCAATGTTCCCAGATTCCTGCGATCAGGAGATCAGGTGCTGCTAAGTGCAAAAATCAGCAATATGACAGCGGAAGCCATCGATGGAACTGCCAAACTGAATTTATTTAATGCTATTGATGGTTCCGCCGTGGATGTTCTTTTTGGTCATGACTTGCGTCAAAAAGAGTACCATTGTCCGGCGGGAGGCTCAGTAGAGGTTTCCTGGGAAGTCAAAGTGCCGGAAGAAACAGATTTGGTCTTACAATATGATATGTATGCTTTGGCAGATGATTTTTCGGACGGAGAAAGAAATGTGTTGCCAATTTTGAGCAATCGCACCCTCATTACAGAAAGCAATCCGGTATTTTTAAGGCCCGGCAAGAGCAAAGAGGTTAAATTGGAGCGGATTGCAAAACTCCAGCAATCAGAAAGCTTTGCCATGCATCGGTTTTCACTGGAAGCTACTCCCAACCCTGTTTGGTATGCCATCCAGACACTCCCGTACTTAAATGAATATCCTTTTGATTGCACCGAACAGTTGTTTAACAAACTATTTGCCCAACTGGTTGGGAATGGAATTGTTCAGGCAAATGAAGGAATCCAAAAGGCAATCGCACGCTATGATGGCAACAGTAGCCCCCTGGAGTTGAATCAGGAACTAAAAGCGAACCTGTTGGCAGAAACGCCCTGGGTATTGGATGCAGGCAGAGAGAGCAGTGTAATGGAAGACCTGGTGCGATTTTTGGACAAACAGGGTACTGAAGAACAGATTCAGCAATTTTTCAAGCTTCTTTCTGAACGACAAAGTCCTTCTGGCGGTTTTTCCTGGTTTCCTGGAGGTTGGGACAGTTGGTACATCACCCAATACGTACTGGAAGGCTTGGTGCGCTTACAGGAAATGGGCTTGCTGGACAGACTTGCCGTTGATGATTTGATGCAAAATGCCATTGGTTTTATTGACGGAGCTGCCGAACAACACCTGGAAGAATTAAAAAAACTGGCCAAAGGGCAGGGAGTAGGATATTTGAAACGCAATCATTTGAGTCCGCTGCTGGTGCATTATCTTTTTGTGCGCAGCAGGCCTGCTACGCAAAAGCTGCAAAAGCCGGATGCGGCTTACAACTTTTTCCTCGACCAGGCGCTTACTTACTGGCCAGACCATTCTATTTATTTGAAGGGGCTGATTGCCATGACTTTTCATTCCGAAGGCAAGAAAAAACCATTGAAGCAGATTTTCCGCACTCTGCGGGAACAATCTTTTACAGATGAAGAAATGGGGATGTACTGGAAAAACACCGGTGGGTGGTTTTGGTACGAAGACCCTATTGAAACACAAGCCTTGTTGATAGCTCTTTTTGCTGAAACGGGGCAGTCCGCAAGCGAAATAGATGAAATGCGCCTTTGGTTGCTTAAAAACAAGCAAGTCAGACAATGGAGGTCTACCAAGGCTACAGCAGCGGCAGTGTTTTCCCTCGTGAATTATGGCAGCAACTGGGTAGAAAATCCTGGAACGGTGGAAGTAAGCTTTCCGGAAGCGGAATCAGAGATGTACAGTTCTGAAATGAACAAAGCCGGTAAAAATGCCGCTGCCGGATCAGGATACTGGAAAGCTGCTTGGGAGCGTGACGACTTTCATTCTGAGCTTGGGGAGATGAGTTGGGAAAACAAAGGCAATTCACCTGCCTGGGGAGCGGCATACTGGCAGTATTTTGAGGACTTTGACAAGGTAGATGCCTTTGGTGGAGAAGCCATCAGCATTAAAAAGGCTCTGTACCTGGAAGCCACGACAGAGGAAGGGCGCAAACTCATCCCTGTCGGAGATGGAAGCCGGCTAAAGCCCGGAGACAGAATTGTCGTGCGCATGGAAATCAACACCGATAGAGATATGGAGTACGTACATCTGAAAGACACCCGTGCTGCTGGCTTGGAACCTACGCAGGTTCGAAGTGGTTATGAGTATGCTCATGGCTTGGGATATTATCGCCAGACGCGAGATACAGCTACGGATTTTTTCATGGATTATCTGCCCAAAGGAGCCCATGTGTTTGAGTATTCGCTGGTAGTAAGCCACCGGGGCGATTTTTCGGCAGGGCTTACTACCCTGCAATGTATGTACGCTCCTGAGTTTAGGGCCCATTCCAAAGGTGGCCGATTGTCGGTCAGGTAAACCGGAAGGTCGAAAAATAAGGCAGGTTAGGCAGTAATGGAGTAAATTTATGGGAAATAAGTTATCAACTATGAAAGAACAAAACAGTGAGCGCAATAAACATGCCGATACCATCATCCGAAACCACGTGGTATGGGCTATGGGAGCCGGATTCATCCCGGTATTGATTGCCGATATTTTTGCCGTCAGTGCCCTTCAGTTGGATATGATCCGGCAGTTGTGCAAAGCTTACGACGTAGATTTTCAACAAACTCAGGGGAAAGCCATTGTCACCTCTCTTACCAGTTCTACCATTGCCCGGGTGAGTGCGGGTAGTTTGGTCAAACTGGTTCCGGGTCTGGGCAGCATTTTGGGTGGAGTTACTACTTCTGTATTTGCCGGTGCATCTACTTTTGCGTTGGGGGAGGTATTCAAAAAACACTTTGAATCGGGAGGAACCATCCTGGATTTTGATCCGGCGAGACTGAAAAAGGCCTATCAGGAAAAATTTGAAAAGGGTAAGAAGGTGGCAGAAGACCTGGCAAGACAAAAGAAAGAGGGCGCGGAACCCGAAATCAAGGTCAATAAGAGCGAAGGCGATCAGAAAGTATCAAGTGTACTGATGACGCGCCTGCGTGACCTGAACGAACTTCGAAAAGAAGGAATTATTTCGGATGAAGAATTTGATCAGATGAAGAGGCGCCTCCTGGAAAGCATGTAGATATTGCTAAAGGTGCCATCTGGCCAGCGGCTCTACTG
>JALQTV010000196.1 GCA_023268675.1 Saprospiraceae bacterium
CTATGATTTCAATGAAGATGGTTTGCTGGACATATATTGCAATGTAGATTTTGCTCCCAACAAACTCTGGATCAATCGCGGTGCTGTTTTTTCAGACAGTGCAGCGGCTTATGGACTCGACGTGGATTTCAATGAAATGGGCATAGCGACAGGGGATTTGGATGGCGACGGAGACCTCGATATTTATTGTACCAATATCTCGGGAACATTTCAGGGTCAACAACGCTACAATGTATTGCTGGAGCAAAAAAAGACTGCCGGACAAACGCGTTTTGTCGAAACAGGCCTCGGAAGGGGTGTGGGAGAAAGTGGTTGGGATTGGGGAACCAGCATAGCAGACTTGAACAATGATGGCAGAATGGACCTGCTGACTACCAATGGCTGGGAGGATGCTACCTACGCGCACGACAGGTCCCGCGTATGGCTGAACACCAGTGCGGGCTTTGTGGACATTTCTTTTGCTGCCCGTTTCAATGATCCATTCAATGCAACCACTTTGCTGTGCTTTGATATGGATAACGACGGAGATCAGGACATCTTGCAAACCCTCAAGGAAAAAGCGACGGACCTGCCGCTGTTGATCTACCAAAATACGCTCAATGAAAGGCCCGATCCGGGAAATTTCCTTTGCATAGAACCCCGGATGGATGGCCCCAATCACTTTGCCATCGGTGCCCAGCTCACCCTGCTTGCGGAAGATCTCAAGGTATCCCGACTGATTACGGCAGGAAATAGTTTTTACGGACAGGAGCCGCAAGAGGCATTTTTCGGCCTGGGCCGCAGGGCAAACATAGAAGCTGTGAAGGTCAAATGGCCCAACAACAAGGTTGCTTACTACCGTGACCTGCCTATAAATGAAAAAATCATGCTCTGGTATGACCATGTGCCAGCACCGGAACAACTGGATGTGGAGCTTTCGGGAAATCAGTTGACCCTTCGTTGGGAAGACGTAGCTGACAATGAAACCGGTTTTGAGCTTCAAATAAGTCAGGATTCTCTTTTCCATTCGTTCAGTAGGGTAGTATTGGAGCCAAATACAGTGACTTATAATCATGAAATCGAACTTTCAGAGAAGACCTTTTTCCGGATTTGTGCTTTCAATGAGCGGGTGTACTCGGATTTTACCAACTCAGTTTCGGTAGCTCCGAAGGAATCGGAATGGTCAGGTTCTGAGGTGGAAGACCTGCTGGTTTTTCCAAATCCCAGTACGGGACTCTTGAAAATGCTGGCGGGGACTGAATCTGCGGGGAATTGGCTGCTGCAGTTGTTTGACAGCAAGGGAGGGCTGTTAGGAGCATGGAAAAACGTTGAATTAAGTAGAAGAGAGGCCTTAGAACTGAATCTTTCGAGGTTTTCTCCCGGGATTTACTGGTTGGTACTTGTCGGACAGGAACAAAATTTTCACCGAAAGGTGATCCTCAACCATCATTAAAAGATATTAAAAAAGCTAAAACATTGATTAACCTGAAATACAGCATTATGAACAGGCTTCGGACTTCACTCTCAATTTTTGCCCTGCTTTTCGCAGGAAACATCCTGGCACAAACTACCATCATCAAAGCCGATCCCGCTGCCGATGGCCCCACCATCAGCAAACACATCTACGGACATTTTGCCGAGCACCTCGGCAGGTGTATTTATGGGGGATTTTATGTGGGAGAGGACAGCGAAATACCCAATACGGCAGGGGTGAGAATGGACGTGGTGGAGGCTTTGAAAGCTATGAAAATACCTAACCTGAGATGGCCGGGAGGTTGTTTTGCCGATACCTATCACTGGAAAGACGGCATAGGCCCCAAGGAAGACCGCCCCTCTATCCTGAATATCTGGTGGGGCAATGTAAGGGAAGACAACAGTTTCGGCACCCATGAGTTTCTGAACATGTGCGAATTGCTGGAAACCGAACCCTATCTTTCCGCTAATGTAGGCAGCGGCACTCCCCAGGAATTTGCAGACTGGATCAAATACACCACCCACCCGGCTGGGTCAAGTCCCATGCCTGAATTGCGCGAAAAGAATGGAAGAAAAGAACCCTGGAAGGTAAAATTCTGGGGCGTAGGCAACGAAGCCTGGGGCTGTGGCGGAAACATGACTCCTGAATATTACTCTGATGTGTACCGCAGGTTTTCTACTTTCAGTACCGATTGGGCCAACTCAGACGGACTGGTAAGGATTGCTTCCGGAGCCAGCAGCAGCGATTACAACTGGACAGAAGTCCTGATGAAAAACATCCCCAAAAATCTTATCGAAGCGATAGCTCTTCACCATTATTCCGTCATTGACTGGGGAAATAAAGGACCTGCTACCGGTTTTACAGAAGAACAATACTTCACCATCATGGAAAGGGCTTTGCACATGGAAGAACTGATCGTGAAACACGTAGCGATCATGGACAAATACGATCCTGAGAAAAAAGTTGCTTTGTTCGTGGACGAGTGGGGCGGTTGGTACGATGTGGAACCCGGTACGAATCCAGGTTTTCTTTATCAGCAAAATACCATGCGCGATGCGATGGTGGCAGGGGTAACCCTCAATATTTTCAACAACCACGCAGATCGCGTGAAAATGGCCAATCTCGCACAGGCAGTCAATGTGTTGCAGGCAGTAGTGCTGACAGAAGGCGAACGCATGTTGCTGACACCTACCTATCATGTGATGAAAATGTACAATGTGCACCACGAGGCACAACTCGTTCCTTTGAGTTTTGTTGCTCCTCAGTTTATCTACGAAGATCGCGAGTTGCCTGCTGTGTCTGCCTCAGCTTCAGTAGATGCGGAGAATCTGTTGCACCTTTCACTGGTCAATATCGACAGCCGTCAGTCACATACGGTAGAAATAGATCTTTCAGCTTTCGACTTGAAAAAGATCAGCGGAACAATCCTTAGCGGAGAGAGCCTGGATGATCACAATACCTTCGATTCACCTGAGAATATCACAACCAAAGCTTTCAATGGGGCCACGTTGACCAATGGCAAGGTAAAACTAAGCCTGCCACCTTTTTCGGTAGTGGTTCTTGAAGGGGCTAAATAAAGCCGGAAACCATGACTAACGCCAATAACATCATCAAACGAAGTATCATTTGGAGCCTGAGTGTCCTGGCTGTGAGTGCCTGCTCAGAGACCACTGCTGTTGAGCAGGAAGCGCAAACGGGCACCACTCCTACAGTCATACAGTTCAATAACCCCGTGATTCAGCACAAATTCACCGCTGACCCTGCGGCTTTGGTTTACCGGGATACGGTATTTCTATATGTCGGACATGATGAAGCTGAGGTAGGAGCAGGTTTTTACAACATGCACGAGTGGTTGGTTTTTTCTTCTACCAATATGGTGGACTGGCACGAGTATCCGGTACCTCTGAAGGTAAGTGACTTCAGCTGGGCCAAAGCAGATGCCTGGGCCTCTCAGGCCATTGAGCGGGATGGGAAATTTTATTGGTACGTTTCGGTAGAACATGCAAGCGTACCCGGCAAGGCCATCGGGGTAGCAGTAGCCGACCATCCGGCAGGTCCATTCAAAGATGCGCTGGGAAGAGCGTTGATCACCAATGATATGACCACTGCCACGGATATCATGTGGGACGACATAGATCCATCGGTATTCATCGATGACGATGGCCAGGCTTATTTGTTCTGGGGCAATACCCGTGCTTATTATGCCAGGTTGAAACCAAATATGGTCGAGTTGGATGGCGAAATAATGGTGATTGAAGGTTTGCCGGACTTTACAGAGGCTCCCTGGATTCACAAGCGCGGCGATTGGTACTACCTTTCCTATGCGTTTCAATTTCCGGAGAAGACAGCCTATGCCATGTCTAAAAGCATCGAAGGCCCCTGGGAATTCAAGGGAATACTCAATGAACTGGCCGGCAACACCAATACCAATCATCAGGCCATCATTGATTACCGGAACAAATCCTATTTTATCTACCATACCGGTGGGATTCAGCCTTTTGGCGGCAGTTTTCGGCGCTCGGTTTGCGTGGATGAACTGTACTACAATCCTGATGGAACCATGAAAAGGGTATTGATGACTTCGGAGGGTATTCAAAAATAAATGCAAATGAAAACACTGAACAGCCTTTCTTTCCTTGCTTTTGCTTTGTTGTTGCCAATTTCGCTCCTTCAGGCGCAAAATGACAAAATACCTGTTCATGATCCAGTAGTGATTCAGCAAGGAGCTACCTATCACCTCTTTTGCACAGGTAGAGGCATCGGGCACTTTACTTCTACTGACCTGGAAAATTGGACTCGGGCTGCCCCTGTGTTCTCTGAAAAACCTGAATGGACAGATCGTGTAGTGCCTGATTTTGGCAACCACATCTGGGCACCGGACATACTCTTCCACGAGGGCAAATACTACCTGTATTATTCGGTTTCGGCTTTCGCCAAAAATACTTCTGCCATAGGAGTAGCTACGAACAAGACGCTCGATCCCGAGGATCCGGATTTCGGATGGACAGATCACGGCATCGTCGTCCGGTCTGTTCCCAACCGGGATTTGTGGAATGCCATTGACCCCAACATCATCTTTGATGAGCAGGGACAAGCCTGGATGTCTTTTGGTTCTTTTTGGGAAGGATTGAAGCTGGTTCAGCTGGATGCCTCGCTGACAAAGTTACAGGAGCCCCAGGTTTGGCACACCATTGCACGCCGGGATCGCAGTTTTCAACTCAGTGATAAAAATCCCGGGGATGCAGCTCTTGAGGCGCCCTTTATTTTCCGTAAAGACGGCTGGTATTACCTGTTTGTCTCCTGGGACCTGTGTTGCCGCGGTGAAAACAGCACCTACAAGGTAGTGGTGGGGCGTTCCAAAACGGTAGAGGGTCCCTATTTTGACAAAGAAGGAGTCAATCTTTTCCATGGAGGAGGCAGTCTGGTCATCCAGGGCAACGAAAATTGGTACGGTGCCGGCCATTGCAGTGTGTACACCTTCGGTGAAAAGGACTACATGTTCTTGCATGCTTACGAGGCTGCAGACCAGGGACGCTCCAAACTAATTGTAAAACCCATACGCTGGTCCTCCGAGGGGTGGCCAATGCTTGAACCTATGAAATAAAACAATAAGGAGATGACAGTCAGATATTTGAAAGTATTGTTTGCCGGAGGACTATTGTTGTTTGTGTTGTCCTGCGACAAACCCTCCGAAGCTCAGGCCACTGTTGACCTGGGTTATCCCATAGAACCTGCAGACATCCGGGATGTCAAAATCAGCGATGACTTTTGGCTGCCTGTAATACGCCGGGTCCAGGAAAAAACCATAGCCTATGCTATAGACAAGTGCAGGGAAGAAGGACGGATGGATAATTTCCTCATCGCCGGAGGTGCGTTGGAGGGAGAGACCCGCGGAGCCATGCCTTTTGACGATACCGATGTGTATAAAATCATCGAAGGCGCTTCCAATTCGCTGATCAGTGCACCGAATCCCCAACTGGAGGCTTTGCTGGATTCTCTGATTGCAATCATTGCGACGGGGCAGGAAGCTGATGGCTACCTGACTACCTGGCGCACCATCAATCCGGCTGCTCCTCCCGCCCCCTG
>JALQTV010000197.1 GCA_023268675.1 Saprospiraceae bacterium
ACTTTTGATTTACCTGCAAGAAGACTTGTAGGTCTCCTGCTTTCAATGCAGCAGGTGGTTGTCGGGTACCACCCCCGAAGATGCCCAGGTAATCAAAATAGCGGCCATTGGTGAGCAACTTTCCTCCCAGGTACCCTTTTTTGCGGGTATCAGCCCCCAGGATCATTGCTCCTGCGCCGTCGCCAAAAATCGTAGCCGTCTTCTTGTCCCGAAAGTTGAGGTACTTGCTGATGGCATAAACTCCGATAACCATAATTCTGGAAAAGTCAGGGTCTGTTTGAATGTATTTTGCGGCTATGTCAAGCCCGTTGATAAAGCCTGCGCAGGCATTGTTGATGTCAAAAGCTGCAGCTCGCTTTGCTCCAAGGCGATGTTGCAGCGCAGCAGAGGTGGCGGGAGAAATGACTTCCGGAGTGTCGGTCGCTAAGATTATCATGTCCAGGTCTGCTGCATCCATTCCGCAGTTTTGCAGAGCGTTCACAGCTGCCTGTTCTGCCATATCGACTGTAGTTTCTTCCGGATCACACCAGTGCCGTTGGTAGATTTGCAGGTTTTCTTCGAGCCATGAACCTACAGGTGGGTCAAAAAACTGATCAAACCAGTTGTTGGGGTAAACCGTTTTCGGTGCATAAGATCCACTTCCCAGTATGTGGGCGTTTGGCATGGCTTAAAGTTGTAATTGAGTGCTTTTTTTATCCAATTATGCTTTCCTGTTGATCCACCATGTTCCTGCCAGAGAAGGTAGGGTGCTGAACAAAAGCGCAAGAGAACCCGTGAATCCGGGGTTTCCAAAAGCAAGTCCTGAGTCGGGGAACAAACTTTCTCCATAAAAAAACAATCCAAAGTGTATGACTACTGCTGCAATAGATGCTACCCATACCAGTGGCATGGCAACTTTTTCAAAAAGCACTCCAGTCAAAAGGGGAGGGACAGTGGCCAACACCAGCCCGTAAACGCCAGCCTGTCCGAAAATGCCGAGTAATTTGGGTGGGTTCAAATTGACAAAGTACACACTGACTGCAAGCACTACCAATACAATGTGGCTTGCCCGGTAAGCAATGCGCATTTGTTCCTCCTTACTTCGCCCTTTGTCGCCCATCCGGTTTAGCAGGTTCAGAATAAAATCGTTGGCAGTAATGGTAGAAATACCCACCAATAAGCCATCGAGAGTGGACATGGCCGCCGCCAATAGTACGATGCTGATGATGGTAAACATCCAGTCTGGGAATACATGTTGCAAATAAACTGTCATGACCAGGTCCTGCCGGAAAAGGCCGGTCTCGGAATCCGTAAGTGCTTCGGCAGGAACAGCTACATGCGCCCAAAATCCTACCAGCAATAGCAATAAAAACAAGAAAAAACCAATGCCAAAAACGACAATATACCTTCTGACAGCCTGGTCGGTTTTTACGTACAGTGCCTTGGTAAGAATATGTGGTTGACAAACAAGGGCAGCTCCAATCAGAAAGCCAGAAGCATAAATAGAGAAAAAATCATTGTAGAGCGTACTTTCCTTGTTTACCAATTTGACCAGGTTTGGGTCAATGGCAGCTATCTGTGACCAAAACGGCGGGTCGCTTTCTGCCATGATGGCTATTCCGGTATAGACGATCATCAAGGTTACCAAAATCATCAGCGTCCCTTGGAAAACATTTGTAAAAACATGCGCATAGGTACCTCCCAGAAAAACATAGGAAGTCACAAATACCAGGGTGATGATGAGAGCCGTCTCATTGTTGACCTGCAAGAGCTTTTGCATGACAATGGAAATGCCACCAACCAGCAATACAATGAAGGCAAAAGAAAACAGGTTGACGATGGAAAAGTAAAGTGCAAAGTTTTTTGAACCATAGCGCTTGCCTATCCAGTCAGGGATGGTCAAAGCCTTACTGGATGCCCCAATCCTCCGAAAACGAAAAGACAATAGAGCCAACATACCTACAAAACCAATATATACACTACCGGCAAGGTGCATCCAGGCGGACCAGCCATCTACATAAACAAAACCGGGATTGATGATAAAGGTAGAAGCAGAAGCAGTACTGGCGGCCAGGGTGATGCCCACAACCAAAGGGGACATGTCCCCGCTTCCGATGGCAAAACTGCCGAAGTCTCTGGTTTTTTTGAATCCCAGCCAGCCGAGATAAGAGGTCCCAAGGATGTAAATAGCAAACAATGTCCAGGCAAGTGTCATAAGTGGTTTATTTTTCTATGGCAAAGTGTTTGATGGCGCTTACAATAGCTTCCGCTCCTTCTTCGTACAACATGGTGAAGTGATTTCCGGGAACTTGTACAAAATGGCCATTTGGCAGTAAAGCTACCGTTTCGCGGGCATATTCCTCAGGCAGAATGGGTGCACCCAGTGCATAAATGCCGTTCGCCTGGATCAAAAGAGCGGGCTTATTCAGGGTTTTGATCTCCCCCAGCCAGTCAATGCCACTACCCAATAAGCCTTCTATGGCTAGTCTGATGTGGTCGTGACTGGAGCGATGCCGGACCCTGCCATCAGGCAAATCCAAGACATCCGCGCGGTAATAGGCCTCTATTTCAGGATTCCAGACACCGTCCAGGTATTCGGCGGGCTTGATGTCTTCGATGAATTCAGGATAAGAGGGATATGGAGGGTTGAGTAGCCTCCGGGTAGAGGGGGCTACCATTTCTGTGACCTTTTCGTGCAAGCGCGCTGCCGCATCCATGATGATTACCCGGTCAATGTTTTCAGGATGACGGTTGGCAACGTAAATGCTCAGCAAGGCGCCAAAAGAATGTCCCCCCAGAATGATGTTTTTTAATTCCAGAGCTTCAATGATTCCGATTACGTCCCTGGCATGGGCCTCCATGGTATAGGGACCTTCGGGCTTGTCGCTTTTTCCACGACCCCGGAGGTCTATGGAGATTACCGTGCCCAGGTCTGGCAGTCCGGCTTTGATCAGTCCTTCAAAACAAGCTGCGTTGGCAGATAGCCCATGCAAAAGCACCAGCGTTTTATCGCCTTCTCCGGGGTATTTCAGATAGTGTACAGTGATTTGGTTGGTCTTGATATGGTTTTCCATCCTTTTTTACTTTAGGTAGCGATCTCTAATCTCCCTTTTGAGCGTTTTTCCCGCAACATTGCGGGGAAAATCTTCCAGAATGAAAACATCGCTTAGTTTTTGAAAACGCGCTTCCAGACGTTCATTGGTCCAGTTCAGGATATCCACCGAAGTAGCCAGGGATCCGGGTTTCAACAAGAGCGCAGCAACGGGTGTTTCTCCCCATTTTTCGTGTGGTGCACCAAATACCGCCGCGTCTTTTACATCGGGGTGTTTTACCATGATCGCTTCTATGTCCTGCGGATAAACATTCACGCTGCCTGAGATGATCAGGTCTTTTTTGCGACCTGTTAGAAACAAATAGCCGTCCTCGTCCAGATAGCCCAAGTCACCTGTAAACAACCACCCTTCCCGAAGGGCATCGCGCGTGAGTTCCGGCTGCTTGTAATACCCTTCCATCAAAAGGGGCCCTCGTCCAACTATTTCTCCAATCTGGTTTGCTCCGAGTGTCCTGCCTTCGTCGTCGCAGATTTTGATCTCCATTAGAGAAGGAGGGTAGCCCACAGAAGCACTTTTTTTCAAAAAGTCGTTTTTGTCGAGTATGGTCATGAACCCTTCTGTGAGACCATACAATTCGTAGAACACACCGGGTATTCGCTCGTCCAGTGCTTGTTTGTGGGCTGGATGAAGCGGTGCTCCAACGGACATGATCATTTCCAGGTGGGGCAAATTTTCCCGGTTAAATTCCGGATCTTCCAACATCTGAACGATCTGAGAAGGAACCAGGGTGGTATGAGTGACTTTTTCATTTTTTAGCGCAGCGATGACCTCCTTTACATCAAATTGTTCGTGCAGGATATAAGTAGCTCCCAAAAACATCGAAGGCATCAGCGTCAGAAAGGCACCGTTGAAAATAATGGATCCACTATGGAGTACCGTGCTTTCAGGGCTAATCCGAAAATAGTTGGCAAACAAGCTCATGTACAATGCTCTGACGCGGTGGCTGAGCATGATTCCTTTGGGTTCGCCTGTTGTACCGCTGCTATAAATGATGTTGTACAAGTCACCTGCATCTGTTCCCGGATCCGGAACGGCAGCATCACTGGCCGTGGTGCAGTGTTTGTGATAGGATCGCGAATCAGTTTCGTCCGTATCCGTGACCCATATTTTTTCGGTAAATACTCCGGGTTCGGCAGCCAGGAGTTCTTCGAGGTGGGGAATGAGTGCTTTTTTGGTGACGATCAGGTCCAGGTCTGCATTTTTCAATAGATTGCGCAGGCCGCTTCCCCGAAGCAAGGGGCTGAGCGGAACTACAACTGCTCCTATTTTGGCGGCAGCCCAATAGACTTCATAAAGGGCAGTGCCATTTGGCAACAGGGTGGCAATGTGGCTGCCTTTTTGCAAACCCGCCTGTAAAAAGGCATTGGCTGCTTTGTTGGTTTGTAAATGTAATTCGCGAAAATTCCAACGGGTATTTCCGCATACAAAAGCTGTATGTTCGGGGCGGTAAGTTCCGTGTCCGGGAAGTACCTTTCCTATGTCAATCATACAAAAATGCTTTTTCGATTGGGTCAAAAATTAAGGTAGTACTCCCCCGAAAGGAGAATACTACCTCATAATAGTGATAATTCAGGTTATTTTTTCTTGCTTGGAGGCAAATTCACCTGCACTTGCAGTGTGTACAAGCCCCTGGTAGGAGCAGTAGCGGTGAATTCTCTCAACTCTTGGTTGAACAAGTTGCTCGCCGCCGCGGAAAGGGTAACCTTTTCATTGACCTTGTAACCCACACTCAAATCAATCGTGAAGAAGTCTCCCAATGGGCCATAGTTGAAAGTGTCCGCACTTCTTGCGTTTTCAATGATGGGCTTGCCACGGTACAACAAAGGCTGGCCATTTTCATCGGTAAGTGTTTCTGAAGCGATCTGGAAGCTGGAGAAATAGTTGTAAGCCTGTACCCAGCGACCAAATATGCTTCCGAAAAATTTGTCTCCCCGGTAATCGATACCCATGTTGAATTTATTGTGCGGCGCATTGACGAGGATGTCAAGGTCGTTGATCTTGCCATCTTTGGTAAAGTCATTGTCTTCGTTGTTTTCATCAACAGACCAGTCGAAGTAAGAATAGTTGAAATAGGCACTTAGCTTTGGTGAGAAAAAGTAAGTCAGTCCCAGGTCAGCACCATAAGTGTTTACTTCACCAAAGTTGACGTATGTAGCTACAAAGTCACCGGGCTGGAAGATGCCATTCTGGAATTCACTGATGGGGCGATCTCCTCTTTTCGTTACAATGGTTCCGTTGACAAAGGCAAGTGGTGTAATGGAAACTGCCGGACTCAGGAAGTTTTTGTTGATGTTGTAATAAGCATTGACATCCAGGAAGAGTTTGTTTTTGACTATTTCGCCGCGATATCCGGTTTCTATGGTCTGTATCTCTTCCACCGCCTGAGGGGCTATCATGCTGCCATCAGAAAGGGTGAAACCGTCAG
>JALQTV010000198.1 GCA_023268675.1 Saprospiraceae bacterium
CGTATCTTTGGGCAATAATGGTTTCCAAAAATACAGCTTTGCCGTTTCTACCGGGTTAGGGGACAATGGATGGGCACTTTCTATCCTCGGTTCTCACACACGTGGTGATGGCTATGCAAAAGGTACCATGTTCAGAGCTTACAACTATTTTGCTTCTGTAACCAAGCAATTCAATGACAAACACTCACTTGCTTTTACTGCTTTGGGCGCTCCACAATGGCACCACCAGCGTTATGAGCCGGGGAACTTCGATGGTGTAACACTGCGTACTTTTGTAGATCCGGATGATCCAAACAACGAAGACGCTACTACAGGCAGGGGTATTGATTTCAACTGGCTTTATGGAACGCTGGATGGTGAGGAATACAGTTGGAGAAGAAACTTTTACCACAAGCCAAAAGTTTTCATGAACCACTACTGGAATATTTCTGCTAATACAGATTTGAAAACCTCAGCTTATGTTTCTTTCGGTCGTGGTGGCGGAACAGGTCCCCGTGGACGTTTGAGAACGCCAGGTTCTTTGTTTGATACTGACTTCAGAATGCGTGACGCTGACGGGCAGTTCCGTTTCGATGACCTGGTTCGTTACAACCAAGGCGCCGCTATTTCAGGCTGGGGAGATGCAAAAGCCCAGCGTGATGGACAATATCTGGTTACTTCCGACGGACGTTTCTATGATGGTATAGGAGTTAGAGATGCCGGTTCTGGTTTGATCAGAAGGGCAAGTATGAATTACCATAACTGGTATGGTATCCTATCAACTTTGAATACAAAGGTTAACGACAAATTGAATTTGATTGCCGGTTTGGACGCTCGATATTATTTGGGGGAACACTTCAGACGTGTTGATGATTTGTTGGGTGCAGACGGATATGTGTCAAGAGCTAATACAAACAATGATTTTAATTTGATCAACACCACAGTACCATCTGACTTTGGTTCCTTTGCAGATGACAGTTACAAAAACGGCAACAACGTTTTGAATTATTGGAACGATGGAGAAGTAAACTGGTTGGGTTTGTTTGCACAAGTTGAATACAGTGTTGACGACCTTTCTGCTTTCATTTCTTTGTCCGGTTCCAATCAGGGATTCCGTCGTACAGACTACTTTGTTTACGAATCTAACGATCCTGAGAGAGTGTCTGATTGGCAAAATTTCTTGGGTGGTACGGTTAAATTGGGTATTAATTACAACCTTGATGAGAAGAACAACATTTTCGTTAACGGGGGCTTCTTTAGTCGCCAACCATTGTTTGATAATGTTTTCATCAACTTCCGCAATGATGTAAACCCGGATGTGAAGAACCAAACAGTAAGTGCTTTCGAAGCTGGTTATGGCTACAAGACCCGCCAGTTCAATGCCAAAGCAAACTTCTACTTCACAAGATGGGGTAACCGTCAGTTTGACAGAACATTGCAAAATCCTGAAGCACAGGATATCCTATACCAATTTGAAAATGTTTCTCAGACTCATACAGGTCTTGAAATCGAGATGGATGCACAGTTCGGCAAGCTCGACCTTTTCGGAATGGGATCTTTTGGTAACTGGGTTTATTCTAACGACTTTACTGCCAGAGGAACCAACCTTGACACACAATCACCTGAAGGCGAGTTGACTATCTATGGCGATGGATTGAAAGTGGGTGATGCTGCTCAAACAACCATGGCAGTTGGTGCCGGTTACAAAGTTGCCAAAGGTCTGAGAGTTTATGCAGATTACTTCTTTGCAGGAAATCTTTATGCAAACTACAATATCGACGAATCCAAATTCCAGTCCCCAGGTGCTCAGGTGGCCAAATTGCCAAACTACAGTTTGGTAGATGCAGGCTTGAGCTGGAGCTTTAAGTTGGGTGGTATTGACGCAACATGGAGATTCAATGTCAATAACGTATTGGATGAAATCTATGTTTCAGAAATGAACACTTCTATTGCGGATGATCCGAATACAGCAAGAAATGAGTTCTACGACAACCTTGGTATTTTTGGTTTCGGTAGAACATGGAATACAGGAATGAAATTCAAGTTCTAAAGTATTTCTTCCTGATTTTAAGATAAATTTGCAGGGCAATCCTTCGGGATTGCCCTTTTTTGTTTTCTCATTACCCTGTACCGTTTAAGAATTGTTGCTATGTTTCAGGAGAAAAAAATCGGTTTGGCTTTGTCCGGTGGAGGAGCAAGAGGCATTGCTCATATTGGAGTGATCAAAGCACTGAATGAGGCGGGAATTCAGGTTGATGTTGTTTCAGGAACCAGTGCAGGTTCTGTGGTTGGTGTTTTATACGCAGCAGGGCATAGTCCTGAAAGCATGATGGATTTTGTAAAAGATAGCAGCATCTGGAAAATATTCAAACCGGGACTTCCTACAGATGGATTGATTACTTTGGGTTATCTGGAGGAGCGATTGAACCAGTTTCTTGATATTGATACTTTCGAAGCCTTAAAAATACCTTTACATGTTTCTGTGACAAATTTGAATAAAGGTAGGGCAGAAATAATTTCAGAGGGCCCTCTTTTCGATCCGATTCTTTGTTCCTGTGCCATCCCAATGGTATTCAAGCCAATCAAAATGAATGGCTCTCTTTATGCGGATGGTGGTTTGTTAAATAATTTGCCTGCGGCATCTTTAAAGGACAAGGTGGATTTTATTATTGGAGTCAATGTTATGCCGCATGTAGAAGTGTCTCCCAAATCACTTAACAATGTTTTTGGCATTCTTTCTCGAAGTTTTGATTTGTCTATTCAGGCAAATGCTGAACCAAGTAAGGCTACTTGCGACGTGGTGATAGAACCGGAGGCACTGCATGATTACCATATTTTTCAGTTTGGCAAACACAAAGAAATTGCAGATCTCGGTTACAAGGCAACCAAAACCATGTTGAAAAATATCAAAGAAAAACTTGATACAATAATGATTTAGCGTCTTTTACGCTTAATTCAAAAGCACCTCAAATTCACTTACATCCTTTAGGTTTACACTTATATGCTCTTTGAGGGTGGTGGCAAGCGACATTCCGTAGAAATCAACCTGGACGGGGAATGCTTTATGTGTTCGGTCAATTAGCACCGCAACCTGTATTTTGCGAGGCAAAGCAAACATCATAGGTTTGAAAGCGTAGAAAATGGTTCTTCCGGTATTGGCTACATCGTCGACAATTATGATAGCTTTTCCATTGATTTGTTCGGCAGTTAATGCAATTTTCACTTCCTCTGATAAAGGGTCTGCCGGATTCAAGTGTATAGATGACAACTTGATTGGTATTTCCGTTAGAATTTGCAACTCAGCCTGTAAAAGACGGGCAAAGGCTAAGCCATTTTGATTGATCCCGGCTAGGATGATTTCAGGCTCGCTGTAATTATGTTCGAGAATTTCGATGGAAAGCCGCTTTATTTTTTGTAAAATTTGCCTGTGGTTTAATATTTTCATACTCGGAAGTTTTCCTGCTCGACTAAATTAGAACCTGTGTCAAAATTAATGTAATTTCCGTGCCGGACTTCCACAGAAAAGAAAATTTATTCCCCAAACTTCCCTACAACTACTTTCAATATGCTACAACAATTGATATTTGGCTTGCTCACCATTGCAGTTTTTGGACTTGCAGGCAGGCAATTTTGGCGCATTCGTAAGGTCATTCACCTGGGTAAACCCGAAAAGGTAGCGGGAGATAGGACTCAACGCTGGAGAAATATGCTTTTGGTGGCTTTTGGTCAGCAAAAGATGTTTAGTAACTGGCTCCCGGCAATATTGCATTTGTTCATCTATGTGGCTTTCCTGATTACTCAAATAGAACTCATTGAGATATTGGTGGATGGTTTTGGAGGGGTACACCGCTTTTTTGCACCCATCCTCGGAGGGGTTTATACTTTCGTAATTTCTACCATAGAGTTGCTTTCATTGCTGGCTTTTGTCAGCACCCTGATTTTTCTTTCCAGAAGAAACCTACTAAGGATTCCCAGATTTTCCAAAACAGAAATGCAAGGATGGCCAACCCTGGATGCAAATCTCATTTTGTTTGCAGAAATCTTGCTGATCATTGGGATTTTTTCCATGAATGGTGCGGATGTATTGCTTCAAAAGCTGGATCCTACCCATTATCCTGACACGGGAAATTTGCTCATCAGTAGCTTAACCGGTCCCCTGCTTTTCGGCTCTCTGGACCAGGGAAGTCTAGCTATGGTAGAACGTTTTGGGTGGTGGCTGCATATTTTGGTCGTTTTTGGCTTTTTGGTGTATTTGCCATATTCCAAACATTTGCACATTTTATTGGCTTTCCCGAATACCTGGTATGCCTCTTTGCGTCCAAGAGGAGAAATGGAAAACATGCCTGAAATTATGGGGGAAGTAAAAAGTATGATGGGACTAGGGGATGAGAATGGAGCAGAAGAATTGCCTGAAAACTTTGGCGCGCACGATGTTTTTGAACTTAGCCGCCTTAATTTGCTAAACGCCTATTCTTGCACTGAATGTGGAAGGTGTACCGCAGTTTGCCCCGCAAATTTGACCGGTAAAAAATTGTCTCCCAGAAAAATAATGATGGATATCAGAGATCGGGCAGAAGAGGTTGCTCGGACAATCGAAATGAGTCAGGGGGGAATTACAGCAGGAAAATACGATGATGGAAAGTCTTTGTTTGATTACATTAGCAGGGAAGAAATACATGCCTGTACTACCTGTAATGCATGTGTAGAGGCATGCCCAATAATGATAAATCCTTTGGACCCTATCCTGAAATTGCGTCGCTATGAAATTCTCAGCGAGTCGGCGGGGCCGGGCGATTGGTTGCCGATGTTTAACAGTATTGAAAATTCGGGTTCAGCCTGGTCTATTTCCGACCCCAGAGACCAGTGGACTCGAGAATCCTGATAAAAACCTGTAAACCTATGAAAATACCTACATTAGCGGAGTTGGCTGCAGAATCAAAAACGCCGGAAATCTTGTTCTGGGTAGGATGTGCAGGCAGCTACGATGCGAGAGCACAGAAAGTTTCATTGGCACTAGCGCAGATTCTGACAGAAGTTGGATTAGATTTTGCCATCTTAGGGCAAGAAGAAGTTTGTACGGGGGATCCGGCCAGGCGTGCCGGTAATGAGTTCTTGTTTCAAATGAGTGCACTCCAAAACATCCAGACTCTGGATGGCTATGGAGTTAAAAAAATTGTAACTGCTTGTCCCCATTGTTTCAACACTCTGAAAAATGAGTATCCAGCCCTCGGGGGCAATTATGAGGTGATTCACCACACACAGTTGCTACAAGATCTCATCAAAAGCGGTCAATTGGTACTGAAAGGCGGGGGCACCTTCAAGGGTAAAAAGATAACCTACCACGATTCTTGTTATATCGGCCGTGTAAATGGCATTTATGAAGCACCCAGGGAAATCCTGGAGGCATTGGATGCAGACCTGGTAGAAATGAAACGCTGCAAAACCAAAGGACTTTGTTGCGGTGCCGGAGGCGCCCAAATGTGGAAAGAAGACGAACCAGGAGACAAAAGGATCAATGTGGAGCGTTCA
>JALQTV010000199.1 GCA_023268675.1 Saprospiraceae bacterium
GAGAAGCAAAATTCCGCGCCAATGACAGTTGGGACTGGAACTGGGGTGGTGCAGACTTCCCCGGTGGCGTAGCGACCCGCAACGGACCAAATATTCCGGTTCCTGCAGGTACTTATACCATCGAATTCAACATCCTGACACAAGAATATACGTTCAAATAAAGAGCGTTTTTGAGCTAATAGAAAGCCGGTTGGTCCTAGATCAACCGGCTTTTTTTGTCTGTTTCTAATCCCTTTTGGCTCTGATCATCTCACCCCTGGCGACAGAGTTGTTAAATTCTTTTTTGTTTTATTTGGCGGCGTAGTTGATAATTATACCACCCCTTGCGGGGTTCATTATTTGGGTACACAATTTTTCTACAATCATTTCACCCCTTGCGGGGTTTTTTAAGGATGGATTGTCACCCATCGCTGACGGACCTCGCCACCTTCGGGACTTCGATTCATAATTGCCAAGGGCTAAAGGTTAAAAGCCAAGGGCCTTATATCTGTTCACTGTTCACGGCTCACTGTCCACTGCTCACTGCTCCGATTTTCTTCGATTGATTTCGTCCCTGATTTCTGCAGCTCTTTCGTAGTCTTCATCAGCGAGCACATCTGCCAGTAGTTTGTGCAACTCTGATAGAGAGTAGCTGGACAGGGCGGTATCTTCGTTTGGTTCTTCTTCGCCTTCTGCCTCTTCTTGTTCAAAAATGTCAGGATAGTCTTCCATGTCTTGTTCGAGGGCTACTCCTGCTGCGTCCAAAATGAATTCGTAGGTATAGATGGGGCATTTGAAGCGCACGGAAAGTGCGAGTGCATCCGATGTCCGAGAATCTACTTCGAGAATTTCTCCGTCCTTGATGCAGACCAGTTTGGCGTAGAAAATACCATCCAACAGGTTGTTGATGATGATTTCCTTGAGCTCTATGTTAAAAGTTTCCAGCGCATTTTTGAAGAGGTCGTGGGTCAGGGGGCGGCTGGGGGTCATATTTTGCATGGCAACTGCAATTGCTTGTGCTTCGAAACTTCCGATGACAATGGGCAGACGCCGGACACCACCTTTTTCACCCAGGACAACAGCATAATTGTGGGACTGAGTGACACTCTGGGAAATCGCTACGATATCGAGTTGTATTTTTCTCATACAAAGGAAAAATAAACAAAGCTGTTAAAGTAAGAAACCCGGATAGCTCCTGGGGCGGTGCAGGTCAGGGTTTGAAACCGGTTGTTGATGATCATTTTGAATATACAGGTGAGGAATTACATCTGTTTTCCAAACCTGCAGCAAAGGTAAAAAAAACTACTGGCATTGTGCAAGTAGGTCTTTCATTCCCTTCAGGTGCAAATTATTTGGGTTTTCTTTTGGCCTCATTCCACAGTTCGTCCATTTCTGCCAGGGACATTTCTGTCAAGGGTCTGGGGGCATGGGCTTCTATGTATTCGAAGCGAGACTTGAATTTTTGGTTGACCTTTTCAAGTGCTGTTTCCGGATCTATGCCTTCAAAGCGGGCATAGTTGATCAGGGAGAAAAGAATGTCTCCAAATTCTTCTTCTTTTTCTGCGAAGGAGAGTTCTTGTTGTACGGCGGAGCGAAATTCCTGGATTTCTTCGGCTACTTTTTCCCAGACCTGGTCTTTGTTTTCCCATTCGAAGCCTACATGCCGGGTTTTTTCCTGCATGCGATAAGCTTTGACCATGGCGGGAAGGCTTTTGGGGACTCCTGCGAGAACAGACTTTTTACCTTCCTGGAGTTTTAATTTTTCCCAATTGTTTTTGACTTCTTCTTCATTGGCGACCTTAACATCGCCATAGATATGAGGGTGGCGCTTGATCAATTTTTCGGCTATGCCGTTGAGGGCATCAGCAATATCAAAGGCTTGTTTTTCTTCGGCAATTTTGGCGTAAAAAACCATGTGGAGCATGAGGTCGCCTATTTCTTCCTTGATTTCCTCCAGATTTTCTTCGAGGATGGCATCTGCCAGTTCGTAAGTCTCTTCTATGGTGAGGTTTCGCAGGGACTGGAATGTTTGCTTGCGATCCCAGGGGCATTGCTCCCGAAGTTCGTCCATGATGATCAGGAGTCTTTGAAATGCCTTGAGTTTTTCTTCCATGTTAAAAAGCTTCTTTTTTCAAACAAGTTAGGTAAATTTGGCCTTTCAATTGAAAGCAACTTTTACAATTATGGAATTTATATACGTCCTATCGATCATTTTTGGCGTTTTTGGCATCGCTTTTATCATGATAAACATTCGTCACATCCTTACCGGAAACGAATTCAGAGGGACTTGTGCTACTAATAATCCTATGCTCAAGAATGAAATCGGAGAGTGTACGGTTTGTGGCAGCAAGCCTACGGAAGTTTGCCAAATGCCGGAAGAAGCAAAATAGGAAGTTTCATAACTACCTTTTTTGATACCAGGTTTCTATCTGTGTCGCCAGTGCTTCGAGCAGCCTTTGTCCCAATAGCTCATCGGCTCCTCTGGCATCTCCCAAGATGCCGTTAGGTGTGACAGTACGAAATCCTTTGTCGATCATTTCCTTGATTTCTTCTTCGGAAAAATTTCCTGAAAACCCGGGTTCTGCAATGTCCTTGCGTACAAGTTCAGGATGCAGGTGGAGCATGAGCGCCGTTTCGGCTATGTCAGCGTGACCACCTACTCTTTCTCCCAAACCGTTGTATGCTTCGGTTTCTCTGCGCCACAAATCCATCAGTCCTTTTAGTTCGTGATAAATGGCTATGTCCATGGCCGGAAAGGCTTCCCTTAGCCGAGGCGCCATATCTTGCAGGGGGTGAAAATTGCCACCGTGGGTGGGCAGGATGAGGATCTGGCGGAAGCCATGCACACTCAGACTGTGGATGTAATCGCTTACCAGGTTTTCGAAAGTTTCCTTTCTGATGCTCAGACTTCCCGGAAAAGCAAGGTGGTGGTCGGAACAACCTATTCTGATAGTGGGCGCAACGAGTGTCCGGCCGAGTTTCCCGGCTACCAATGTTGACAATGCCGTACCATGTTCGGCATCAACAAACAGGGGGAGGTGAGGTCCATGTTGTTCTACTGCACCGCAGGCAAAAACTACTCGCTTCCAACCCTCTTTCAGAAAATGTTCTATTTCGGGATATCGGAGCCTTTCCAGTTGGATTTCCTGCATGATCAATAATCATTGAGGGTAAGCAATACCAGCGTACAGGCATACTCTGTTTTGATGCCTGCTTGTCTGGCCTTTTCGTACAATTCGGGGTTTTCGGTTCCGGGGTTGAAGATTAGCCGCGCGGGTTTGACTTTCAGGATGTAATCGTAATAGGGCAGCTGATTGATTGGTCCGAGATAAAGCGTGATGGTATGTATCTCTTGGTTTTCAGGTAATTCTGTGGTGATATCCACATCGGCAATCCGGCCTGCACGCAGGCCGAACGCCGTTACTTCATGCCCTTTTTGGCGGAGCAGCTGCACAGCCTTCCAGGAAGCCCTTTCAGGTTTTAGTGAAGCCCCCAGCACCAGGGTTAATTTTGAGTTTTTCACACCAGTAGTCTGATAGGATCTTCCAGGATGGCCTTGAAAGTCTGCAGGAATTGGGCGCCGGAGGCACCGTCCACTACTCTGTGATCACAAGACAGACTTATTTTCATCATGTTGCCAATGGTGATGTTCCCGTCTTTGACGATGGGTTTTTCGATGATGGCGCCAACAGCCATGATGCAGGCATCCGGTGGATTGATGATGGCTGTGAAAGTCTCTATTCCAAACATACCGAGGTTGGAAATGGTAAAGGTATTGCCTTGCATTTCTTCAGGTTGCAATTTGCGGTCGCGGGCTTTACCTGCCAATTCTTTGACTTCTGTATTGATCTGAGAAAGGGTTTTGATGTCCGCATTTTTGATTACGGGTACGATCAAACCTTCGTCTATGGCGACTGCAACACCAATGTTTACTTGTTTGTTGTAGCGAATGGCATCACCCAGCCAAGATGCATTGATCACAGGGTGTTGTCTCAAGGCTGCTGCAGTAGCTCTGATAATGAAGTCGTTGAAGGATATTTTGACCTCTGCAACTGCATTGACTTGCTTGCGCATTTCAATAGCCTTGTCCATGTTGATTTCTACATTTAAGTAGAAGTGGGGTGCACCGAATTTGCTTTCGCTGAGTCTTCGTGCGATGACTTTGCGCATCTGGCTTACAGGCTTGTCTTCGAAAGCTGCCTGGTTTTCATTGCCCATGACTGCTTGCAGGAGGGTTTTTTCTGCAGCAGGTTTTGCCTGAGGAGCAGCTGCAGGAGTTGCTTTGCCTTGCAGTGCTGCTTCGATGTCTCGCTTGACAATGCGGCCGTGGTCTCCTGTTCCGGAGATGGCGCTGATGTCAATGCCTGATTCTTTGGCAATGGTTTTTGCCAAAGGAGATGCTTTGATGCGTTTGTCGGCATTGGGAGCTACAGGAGCTGCAACGGTGGCAGCGGTTTCTGCTGCTGGAGCTTGTACTTCAGCGGCAGGAGCAGCAGCACTTGCCGGCGTATCACTTCCGGCAGCTTCAAGGGCACTTTTCCAGTCTTCACCGGCCTGACCTATGACAGCAATGACTCCGTCAATGGGTACCGTACCTTCTTTTACTGCTATGTGCAACAAAACGCCGTCGGTATAACTGTCCAGCTCCATTGTGGCTTTATCCGTTTCTACCTCTGCAAGCGTCTCACCGGCTTCTACCGCATCACCTTCAGATTTAAGCCAGCCAATAATATTGCCCTCTTCCATAGTATCACTCATCCGGGGCATTCTTATAATTTCAGCCATGACATTTAATTATTTTTCTTTGTGTAATGATTTGCAATGCAAATATGTGACTTTAACGAGAAATCAAGTAATTTTAACTGCATTTTTAATGCTGCAAGTTCAGGACCTGTGGCAATTTTTATCTGACCTTGACTGAATAGTGTACCCTCGATTATGAATTTTTCTTCCAAATTATTAGAAGAAGGAGTAGATGCTTTGTCCAGCCTTCCGTCAATCGGAAAGAAAACAGCGCTTAGGCTTGCTTTGTTCTTGCTAAAACAAGAACCTGAGTTTACGGAGGAAATTTCCAACGCCCTGATGAAAATGCGCCGCGATATGCGGGAGTGCAAGCATTGTCACAACATGTCTGATACTGAAGAGTGTGGGATCTGTGCGGATAAGCGCAGAGATCAACAGGTCATTTGTCTCGTAGAGTCTATCCGGGACATCATAGCCATCGAAGAAACCCACCAATACCGGGGGGTGTACCACGTACTTGGCGGACTTATTTCCCCGATAGAAGGGATAGGCCCCGCAGACTTGAATATAGATTCCCTGGTCAGCAGGGTACAGGAAGGGGAGGTGCGCGAACTTATCATGGCTGTCAGTCCTACCCGTAGAAGAATGTACAGACGCGTCGGAAAGCGATCACTATGCAGAGGAAAAAGTATCCGTGCTCCGAACAAATGCAGAAAAGTAAAACATTGCAAGGTTGCAAGTGGCAAGAAGAGATCT
>JALQTV010000019.1 GCA_023268675.1 Saprospiraceae bacterium
AATAAAACATGAATGCGGGCTGGCGATGGTTCGCCTGCTCAAACCCATCGAATATTACGAGGAAAAGTATGGAACGGTACTGTATGGTCTGGACAAACTCCGGCTGCTCATGCAAAAACAACGGAACCGGGGGCAGGATGGTGCCGGTATCGCTACCATCAAACTGAATCCCAGTCCCGGTACCCGTTATATCAGCCGCAAGCGAAGCGTTGCTTCAAATTACATGGATGACTTGTTTCAGCAAGTCTTCACCCACTTTAAAGACCTGAGCCCGGATAAGCTCCACGATCCTGCCTGGATGAAAGACAACAAACCCTATGTGGGCGAGTTGCTGCTGGGGCACCTTCGTTATGGCACTCACGGCGACAATACCATTGAAACCTGCCATCCCTTCCTTCGGCAAAACAACTGGATCTCAAGAAACCTCATCCTGGCCGGTAATTTTAACCTGACCAATGTCGATGAATTATTTGATGAACTGGTAGACATCGGGCAATATCCAAAAGAAAAGTCAGATACCGTGACCGTACTGGAAAAAATCGGACACTTTCTGGATGACGAGGTCCAGCGCCTCCACACCTGGTTTAAGCCCGATGGCTATTCCAATATGGAGATCAACGACCTGATCTACGAAAACCTGGATCTGCAGCGCCTGTTGCGCCGGGCTTGTAAAAAATTTGACGGCGGATACGTGATGGCCGGACTGATTGGTCATGGCGATGCTTTTGTCATTCGCGACCCTTCAGGAATCCGACCTGCTTACTACTACCAGGATGAAGAAATCCTGGTAATGGCATCAGAACGACCTGCCATACAGACAGCCTTCAACGTACACTATTCCAGGGTAAAAGAACTCGAAAGAGGCAACGCCCTCATCATCAAGCACAATGGAAAAATAGAAGAAGTGCCATTTATCGAACAGGCCCCCCTGAATGCCTGTTCGTTCGAGCGAATCTATTTTTCCCGGGGAAATGACCGCGATATTTACCTCGAAAGAAAAGAACTCGGAGAAAGACTGGCAGATTCGGTTCTGAAATCCATTGATTATGATTTCGACAACACCGTGTTTTCCTACATCCCCAACACCGCCGAAACAGCCTTCCTGGGACTGGTCAAAGGAGTGGAGAAGCGCCTTAACGACTTCAAGCGGGAAAAAATCATGGAGCTGGATGTGGAAGCCAAGCCCAAAAAGTTGGAAAAAATC
Source organism: Saprospiraceae bacterium (assembly GCA_023268675.1). GTDB lineage: Bacteria > Bacteroidota > Bacteroidia > Chitinophagales > Saprospiraceae > JALQTV01. The sequence goes on from JALQTV010000019.1 coordinate 1,205, forward strand.
CTGGCTCTGACTCCCAGAGTAGAAAAAATTGTGGTCAAAGATGCCAAACTGCGCACTTTTATCACCGACAATACCAATAGAGGCGACCTGGTTTCTCATGTGTATGACATCACCTACGGCATCGTTCAAAACAACAAGGATACACTGGTCCTGCTGGACGATTCTATCGTCAGAGGTACAACACTAAAAGACAGTATTATCCGTATTGTTTCCAGGCTTCGCCCAAAAAAGATCATCATTGTTTCTTCGGCTCCACAAATCCGCTATCCGGATTGCTATGGTATAGACATGTCGATCATGAAAAGCTTCATTGCTTTTCAGGCATTGCTGGCGCTGCTAAAAGAAAATGGCAAAGAACACCTGCTACAAGAAACCTACGAACGCTGCAAGGCACAGGAACTGCTGCCTGCTGAAGAAGTCACCAACCAGGTGATTGCACTGTATGATACTTTTACTTATGAAGAAATATCCCGCAAAATAGCAGAAATCATCACCCCACAGGACATCAAACCCGAAGTGGAAGTCATCTTCCAGACAGTAGAGGACCTACGCCAGGCATGTCCCGCTAATAATGGGGACTGGTATTTCTCCGGAGTTTATCCAACTCCGGGAGGCAATCGGGTGGCCAACCGTTCTTTCATCAACTTCATGGAAGGCCGGGACGAGCGCGCCTATACCTGATAAAGCGCCGGACAGGTTTAGAAATCTGTTATAGATTCATTATTTTACCTGTAGGAAATATTTCCTGCCTGCATCATAATGAATCAAAGATGAACAAAACGAAAAACCTGCCCGGCTTGCTATTGCTGGCCCTCCTGCTCTTTTCCTTTCCTGCACTCCATGCCCAGGATGGTGGCATCAAACCCGCACCGGACAGAAGGTCCGATGAGGGAGAAGGCCCCTTCGAACGACTGATCATCAGAGGTGCTTACGTCATTGACGGTACCGGAGCTCCCCCACAAGGTCCCATGGACATAGTCATAGAAAACAATAAGATTGTTTCCATGGTCACTGTCGGTGCTCCCAATGTCCCCATTGACGAAAGCATCCGCCCTCAGGGAGCTACTAAAGAAATCGATGCTCACGGATCTTTTGTCATGCCCGGCTTTATCAACCTGCATACCCATGTGGGAGGCCCCAAAAAAGCACCGGAAGCTGAATATGCCTACAAACTATGGATGGGGCATGGCATTACAACAATACGGGGGGTGCCTGCAAATGATGTCAACTGGACACTCAGCGAACAAAAGAGGAGTGCAGCGAATGAAATTGTAGCACCGCGCATCGTTGCTTTTCATGTTCCGGGTACAGGAGAAGACTGGAAAGGCGGAGAGATCACGACTCCCGAAAAAGGAAGGGAATGGATACGTTGGGCTGCCTCAAAAGGAGTAGAGGGGATAAAAATTTTCAATCTGGATCCTGAAATCATGGAAGCAGTAATTGACGAAGCTCACAAGCACAAAATGGGATCCGTCGCTCACTTGTCTCAACTCATGGTCGGCCGTACCAACGCCCTGGATGCCGCCCGCATGGGACTGGACAACCTCACCCACTTCTACGGCTTGTTCGAAGCCCTGTACAAAGATCAGGACATCCAGCATTGGCCCTCAAACCTACTCTACCACGACGAACAAGATCGCTTTTCACAAGTAGCACGCAACTGGGATCAGATACACCCCAGAGGAAGCAAAGAATGGCAGGCACTGATAGATGAATTCCTGGAATTGGACTTCATCATTGACCCTACCATGACCGCTTACCTTGCCGGAAGAGATGTCATGCGCGAGCGCAATGCCGAGTGGCACGATATCTACACCCTTCCCACCCTCTGGGATTTTTACAAACCCAGCCGCATCAACCACGGTTCTTATTTTTATGACTGGACCAGCTGGGACGAAGTAGCCTGGAAAAAATTCTACCAGGTGTGGATGGACTTCCTGAACGACTACAAAAATGCAGGTGGAAGGGTCACTGTGAGCGACGATGCTTCGTTTATCTACAATTTGTACGGCTTCGGTGTCATTGAAGAAATGGAACTGCTCCATGAAGCCGGCTTCCATCCGCTGGAAGTGTTTCGTGGAGCTACCCTCCATGCCGCTCAGGCTATTTTTGAACCCAAAGGCAAGCCCATAGAATATGGCATCATCCGCCCGGGCCTGCTGGCAGATTTGATCATCATCGATGAAAATCCTGTTGAAAATATCAAGGTGCTTTATGGCACCGGGTTTCCAAGACTTAATGACGAGACTGGTGAAGTAGAACGCGTCGGAGGGGTAAAATATACCATCAAGGATGGCATTGTGTATGATGCCAAGCAATTACTGAAAGATGTTGAAAACATGGTGTTGAAACAGAAAGCCGAAAGAGGAGAAAAATAGCCTTGCCGAAAGGCATTGCAGCCGGAGCTTGTATTGCCAGGCTCCGGCTGTTTGTGTCAACAATATTTTTCCGCCAGGCAAATGGTCAGGAACCTCGCTCCGAGAGTGTATCAATCACTATCATTGATTGGTTTGGCATTGTTAATGGGGACGGATTTTATAATAAATGTTAAATATTAGCAACTGTCGTCCTCAGAAAATGCCGAACTTCTTTGTCGTTAGAAAGCTGATAGACAGCAATATGCGAAGGAAGTGTTGCCAATTTACTTAGTAATCTCTTACGCCTGAGCAGATTAAAGGTTGCCACGTAGTGGAAAAAATTCCAATCAAATCTTTCCCTGCAACCCGGAGGCATGTCAGGCCTTTCTCTTCCTCTGTATTTCCATACTCTTTTCATGATCCGCCAAAGACAAACAGGAGTAGCATAATCCAGGAAAATGACAGTATCAGCCCGCTGTAAGCGGATATCCATTGTCCCTGAATAATTCCCATCAAGGATCCAACTGTCATGAGCTGCCAGGTTTTTTACCTGTTCAGCCCAGATATCAGCAGGAGTTTCTGTCCATTCTGCTTTCCAATAATGCTGGTCCAGATGAGTGACCCCTAAAGAAAGTATTTTTCCCAGGTTCCTTGACAAAGTAGTCTTACCGGCTCCACAGCAACCGATTACCATAATTCTTTTCATAAACTCTTTACTTCGCATAAAAACCCGAAGGGGTATTCGTGTTTTCTCCGTTTTGGTATTTGGTATAAGAAAATCCCTCATGTATTGCATAAGCACCCACTTCTCCAGCTTTATTGATTGCTACATATCCTACCTGAAACTCTTTGTACCTGTCTCCCTTCGCTACGATTCGCCGAATGGCTTCCTCACAAGCTTCCTGGGGACTTTTTCCGTTGCGCATCAGTTCTACAACCAAAAAACTACCTACTGTTTTGACCACCTCTTCGCCGAGTCCGGTAGCTACAGCACCACCGACTTCGTTGTCGATAAAAAGACCGGAACCGATGATAGGGGAATCACCTATGCGTCCTTTCATCTTGTAAGCAGCACCGGAAGTTGTACAAACACCGGCGATATCACCATCACTGTCCATACAAAGCATGCCTATCGTATCGTGGTTTTCAACATTGATCACCGGCTTGTATTCTGATTTGGTCTTCCAGTTTTCCCAGGCCTTTTTAGATGCTTCAGTCAGCAAATTTTCCTTGGGGAAGCCCTGATCATACGCAAATAGTTCCGCACCCTTTCCAGAGAGCATCACATGAGGCGTTTCTTCCATGACCTTTCGGGCCAGAGCTGCGACATGGGTGATGTTTTCGACTGCCAATACAGCCCCACAGTTGCCATCGGAATTCATCACACAGGCATCGAGGGTTACTGTACCATCTCTGTCTGGTGCCCCACCTTTTCCTACTGTTGTGTTTTCCTCATTGGCTTCTTCGTAAGCAACCCCTTCGATGGCTGATTCGAGTGCTTTTTTGCCATCGGCAAGCATTTTACCTGCTATTTCGACAGATTCAGGAACGTTCCAGGTCGCAATGACTATAGGTCCTTCAGCTCTCTTCTCCGTACTGCCCACTGCTGTATCTATCTGGTTTTCTGACCCTGTTTCACAGGCAGTCAAAGCAGCTGCAACGGTCAAACCTACGCCTGCCAGCGGGGTATCCTTCAGGAAATCACGTCTTTTCATCTTGGGTGTTTAAGTGTTTTGAATATTTAGTTAATCATAATTTCATCTGCAAAAATCCAGCTTCTACCTCCATCTGCATAACTGAAATGCCATTCCGGGAAAGTGCCCAATGTTTCAGCTTTGATGCGCACATAGCGTATGTTGGCTGCCTGTTCGGCAAAAACTACATTCTCTATTGCTGCTCCTGGTGTGGGAGAAGTACTGTCGAGAAACTGCCTGCCGAGCGAGCGAAAGTTTTTGCCGTCGGCAGAAACCCAACATTCGACAGTTGTGGGAAGAAAAATCCAATTGGACTGATCCTGCAGAAAGTTTACTGAAACTTCCCGGATAGATTTCTCTCTACCCAGATCAACGATAGCCAGCAGATCCTCGTCGAAATACCCCTGCCAGGTACCTGTCCGGAAGTCCTCGGCTCCCAAAATACCGTCTATCAAGGCATTGTCACCGCCGGCATTGTATTGGTTGGCGTAAGTACTTTCCAATTGGATAGATACCAGGGGGTCTATCTTGAAGAATGCCGTGCTAAGCCGTGCGCTTTCCTCCCCTGCTCTGGCTGCATATACTTCCAGGTCTACAGACGCTCTTATCTCAAAAGGCCCTGTATAATTTTGGAACTCCCCCGCTCCCATGCGATAATAAATCTCAGCCCCGGGGTCTGCACATCCTAGTTCGATGGTAGTAACTTCTTTAAAGGCAATGTCTCCGGAAGCGATAAAAGGTGCAGGTACAATAAGATGCTCGACAATTTCGGTTTTGGGAAGCCCAGCAGCGCCTGTCCCCCAGTCAGAAGGGCGGTCCGTCATGAAAAATTCCAACTTTCCTCCCTTTGCTACTTCTTCGTGGGCTAGCCATGTTCTCTCCAGAGGTTGACCATTCAATACCGCTCTGGCAATGTATTTATTGCGTTCGTTTCTGTCGTGGGCAACAACGTTGAAGGTCTTCCCGCTCTCCAGCTTAATGCTCACCTCTTGCATCAGCGGTGTACCTATAATGTAGGTGTTGCTGCCGGGAGTAACCGGATAAAAACCCATGGCACTGAATACCAGCCAGGCACTCATCTGCCCGCAGTCTTCATTACCGGAGATGCCATCAGGTGTAGCCCGGTAAAGGGTATTGCTGATGCGATCTACCAGTTCTTGCGTCTTGTGCGGACTACCTGTGAAATTATAGAGATAAGCCATGTGATGGCTGGGTTCGTTTCCATGAGCATACTGCCCTATCAAACCGGTGATATCAGCCTGATCGCGACCGGAAGTTTGTTCTGACGCTGCAAACAATTCATCCAGCTTCGCTTCGAAAGCTTCGGAACCACCATGCAGCTGCATGAGGCCGCTGATATCCTGGGGAACGTAGTTGCTGTACTGCCAGGCATTGGCTTCGGTGTAGTTGAAATTGACTTCATAAGGATCGAAGGGAGCAAACCAGGTATTTCGAAAACGCCCACGCATGAAACCGCTGGCAGGATCATACACATTTTTGAAGGATTGTGCCCTTCGAAGGTAGGTTTCATAATCATCTACCTTACCCATATCCTTTGCCATCTGGGCGATGCTCCAATCGTCGAAGGCATATTCCAGTGTCTTGGATACAGACTCGCTTTCCATGTCCATCGGTATGTAACCCATAGACTTGTAGTATTTCAATCCGAGTTTGTCCTGCATGGCCGAGTGCTTCATCGCTTCCAAAGCCTTTTCGCCGTCGTAGCCCCTGATGCCCTTCATCCAGGCATCTGCAATAACAGGTACCGCATGGTAGCCGATCATACAATGGGTATAATTGGCGGCCAGATCCCAAATAGGCATGATGCCACCTTCGTTGTATTTTGCCAGAAAAGTTTGAATGAAATCGTTTGTCCGCTCCTGTTCGATGAGCGTGTACAGCGGGTGTGCGGCGCGATAAGTATCCCAAAGAGAAAAAACAGTATAGTAATCAAATGCTTCTGTCCGGTGAATCTGCATATCCATCCCCCGATAACGGCCATCGACATCCTGGTACAGGTTGGGGGCCAGCATACTGTGATAAAGAGCAGTATAAAAATTGGTCAGGTGATCCGCCTTGTCGCTTTTCACCTCTATTTTCTGCAGCTGTTTTTCCCAGGTTTCCCGGGCTTGAGTTTTCAACTCATCGAAAGAAAGCAGATCGACTTCCGCTTCCCTGTTTTTCCGGGCACCGTCCTCATCTACGGCACTGATGCCCACCCTAACTATCAGCGCTTCGTTATCGGGATTGTCAAACAGAATGGCCGCTTTTTTTTGATCCTCATCATAACTGATGTCCTTAATCGGCAGCGAGAACGTCATGCTGAAAAAGAGTCGTTGATCGGCAGCCCAAGCCTGTGAATGGCGGTAGCCTTCGAGCGTCTGTTCGTCCACACCTTCCAGTTTGTAATCCAGAAGAATATCACGGTGTTGCAAATCCAGAATCAGGTATTGGCTCTCCGCATCTGGATAAGTATAACGGTGCATGCCACTCCTTGCAGCAACGGTCAGTTCTGCCATCACATCTATCCCTTCGAGTGCAACCTTGTAATAACCCGGTTCTGCCGTCTCATTATCATGAGAGAACGCTGCGCGATAACCTTTTTCGCCATCGGCGCCATTGTTAAAAATGGCTTCATTTGCAGGCATCAGCAACACATCGCCATAATCGGAAATGCCCGTTCCACTCAAGTGGGTATGTGAGAAACCATAAATATATTCATCCGAGTAGTGGTACCCCGAACAACCATCCCATCCCTCCAGGCGCGTATCCGGCCCCAGTTGCATCATACCGAAGGGAAGAGCAGCCCCGGGGTAAGTATGTCCGTGTCCGCCTGTACCTATAAAAGGATCTACATGAGAAATTAGCAGAGCATCACCGGAGATTTCCGGAGAAGAACAAGCAGCAAAAGAAAGCAGGGAAAGGAAAAGGAGAATGGTTTTTCGTTGCATTTAAAAAGGATTGCTAATTTTAAAGCAACTAATATAAAGAAATGAAGCTCAACTATTCCTCCGCCATTTTGCTTTTTCTGTTTTTGTCTGCCTGTGGTGCTGACCCTGAGGTAGTAGTCTTGCCCCGTTTTATCCCTCAACCGGCAGCTATGAGTGCCGATGAAGGATATTTTCTGCTACGCAAAAAAATCGGTTTATCAGCAGATGAAAACTTTGAAATCTCCCGCACCTTTCTATCCGACTTTCTATCCGCTTCCCCCGGTATGAGCATAGAGGAAGGCAATGACATCGTAATGGAAAAAGATCCCGAATTACCGGAGGAGGGTTACAGGCTGGAGGTGAGTCCTGAGGGGATTGTCCTGGCGGCAAAAACGGATCGTGGAGCATTTTATGGCGTACAAACCCTTCGGCAGTTGTTGCCTGCTGATTTTGAAAATGGCAGTTTTGACGGCCGTTCTCTCAAAATTCCCGCCCTCAGCATAGCAGATGCTCCCAGGTTTGCTTACCGGGGCATGCACCTGGATGTAGGCCGCCACTTTTTTCCGGTCGATTTTATCAAAAAGTACATCGATGCACTGGCCATGTTGAAAATGAACACCTTTCACTGGCATCTGACAGAAGACCAAGGGTGGCGCATAGAAATCAAAAAATACCCCAAACTGCAAGAGGTAGCAGCCTATCGGCCTGAAACCCTGATTGGCCATTACAGCGATCAGCCACATCAGTTCGACAAAACACGCTACGGCGGGTATTATACCCAGGAAGAAGTAAAAGAGGTGGTAGCTTATGCTGCAGAGCGCTTTGTAACCATCATTCCCGAAATCGAGATGCCCGGCCACGCACAGGCAGCCATCGCAGCCTACCCCGAACTCGGTTGCACCGGACAACCCATAGAAGTGGCGACCAAGTGGGGTGTTTTTGAAGACATTTATTGCGCCAAAGACGAAACCTTCGATTTTCTGGAAGATGTTCTCGATGAAGTACTCGCTTTGTTTCCGGGAGAATACATCCATATCGGAGGTGACGAAGCACCCAAAACCCGCTGGGAATCCTGCTCTAATTGTCAGCGCCGCATACGCGAAGAAGGACTGGCGAATGAGCACGAACTGCAAAGTTATTTTATTACCCGCATCGAAAAATACCTCAATTCCAAAGGAAGGCAGATCATAGGCTGGGATGAAATCCTGGAGGGCGGACTGGCTCCCAATGCAACCGTCATGTCCTGGCGAGGCGTTAGTGGCGCCATAGAAGCTGCCAAACAAGGTCATAAAGTAGTCATGACTCCCACTTCTCACTGTTATTTTGATTATTACCAATCCGAAAACGAAGGAGAACCCCTCGCTATTGGTGGCTACCTGCCCCTGGAAAAAGTTTATTCCTTTGACCCTGTTCCGGCAGAACTCACCGAGACCGAGGCTTCTTATGTGTTAGGAGCACAGGGCAATATCTGGACGGAATACCTGCCATCCGCCGAGCTCGTAGAATACATGGCCTTTCCCCGAATCCTCGCCATGAGTGAAATAGACTGGACAGCTCCCGAACAAAAAGACTATCCCTCCTTTGTGAAAGGAGTAGAAGGCATTTTTTCCAGGCTTGATGCCCTAAACATCAACTATGCCAATCACCTGTATGAAGTCGAGGGAGATCTGACAAGTTCGGCAGGAAATTCAGCATTCGAACTGCGCACTTTGACCGATGGGAAGATCATTCGCTACACCACAGACGGCACGGATCCCGATCTGAGTTCTCCCGTCTATCAAACGCCTATACCCGTGACGGAAAGCATGGAATTAACAGCAGCCGTTTTTAATGAGAAAGAACGCTTGGGCAGCATTTTTCACCGGCAGGTGAATTATCATAAAGCCGTCGGCAAAAAAATAAGCCTTTCCGAAGATCCCAGTCCTGCCTACCCCGGCAGTGGTGCGGAAGGACTGATCAACGGCATGAATGGAAGTGATACGCGCTATGGCGACAAAGAATGGCTGGGGTATTGGGGCAAAGATTTTGAAGTAAACATAGATCTGGGGGAAGTCATGCCGGTTGATGCTATACAAACGCGCTTTTACGAAGGCCAAGGACAGTGGATCTACCTGCCGGGTGAAGTAAGTTTTGCCGGTGCTGCCACTTTAGAAGAAGTACTGTCCTACCAGGCAGCAAGCTTTGAACCAGCAACGGCCAACACGCGCACTGTCATGCACCAAACCGGAGGCAAAGAGTGGCGCTACCTTCACATCCGGGTTAAGAACTATGGCGTAATCCCTGAGGGCAAACAAGGTGCAGGCAACAAAGCCTGGGCCTTCATTGATGAAATCATCGTAAACTAAGCAAATATGTTGCTTGAAATTTGTGCCAATTCCTTTCTCTCAGCAGCCAATGCTGCCGCTGCGGGTGCGGACAGGATAGAACTTTGTCAGGAATTACAGGTGGGAGGTATCACTCCCTCCTGGGGTTTGCTGAGGCATGTCAGGGAGCAACTGGATATCCCGGTTTATGTACTCATCCGACCCCGGGCAGGCAACTTTGTCTATTCAGACGACGAATTTGCCGTCATGAAGCATGACATACAGGCTTGCCGGGAACTCGGTTGTGCCGGCATTGTCTCCGGAGTTTTGTATTCCGACGGCAGACTGGATGTTGAGCGTACGCGCGAACTCATTGAAGTCTCCGGTGACTTGTCTTTTACCTTCCACCGCGCTTTTGATGTCGTTGTCAATCCCTCTGAGGTAGTCGAACAACTCATAGAGATGGGTGCAGACCGCATCCTGAGTTCCGGTGGAGAAACTACTGCCATCGAAGGGCTGAACCGGCTTCGCGACTGGCAGCAACAGGCCGGGAAACGACTGGATTTCATGCCCGGCGGCGGGATCAACAGCAATAATGCCAGCCTGTTTCAAGCGGCAGGATTCTCTGCCATACACACTTCTGCCTCCACGGCTATCCCTGCCGAAGCAGGGATATTTGGTAGTCCGCTGAGTTATTCTGATGAGAAGAAGATCTTAAAAATATTAGAGATTCTGGGAAGGTGAACGAAGCTTATTGCTCGTATCTGTAATCCACCACTACTCCATCTGCCTCCAGTTTGCCATTTTGGACCTGCCAGGTACTACCGGATGGTACCAAAACCAGCGCTCTCGCTTCATCCGCAGGAAGAGCGATGGCTACCTTCCCGCTAACCTTTCGGTGGAGGATTTCGCGATTAACCGAGTCATAAACATCCACTACTGCTGTTCCTGCGTCGAAACTTATAGTTTGGACTGTTTTGTAGGGATTGTAGATCAACCAGGTAGGATAAGCCTCTCCTTTTTTGAAAAAATCAGTAGCCGTACAATTTACCTGTAGTACCTTTTCGACATCTGTTTTTTGGAGCACTGCTCCGAAAAAGCCAACATAACTACTTCCGTAGATAGAAAACTGTGTTTCCTGAGGCATGCCGGGAGCCCAGAGTGGGCCATCGCCCTGTGCGAAGGGGCTTTTCCCACTGTGTTCGGGATAAATACTCTCTTTGATCAGTCCTTCGTAGGCTATCACGCCCTTTGTAATTTCCTTCCTGTCACCGAGAGATTGCAGAGAATCGGGCATTTCATCCGGATAACAAAACCGGGCACTGTTGGCTGCATTCAAGGCCCAAAGGCCTATGGACCTGGCGTAGCGTTGGTCGTATCTTACGAGGGGGGGAAGTGTCCAGGCCAGTTGGAAAGTATTCATCAGGAAGCCATAGCCTCCATTATGTACAGTACTTCCCATCATGCCACTCACATCATAATCGCCCCATTTGCCTATGGTAACGCCCCATCCTTCCCGACCTTTGGCATCCCCATCGAAGGTCCAGTCCAGAAACTTAGCCGTATTAAAATCACTGCCGGTTTCGGCATTCAATCGGGCAGCCATTAGCGGAGCAAAGGACATAAGGATTTCGTAGGATCGGTTTTCTGTCTGACTTTCTAACACTGCCAGTGCTTTTTTTGCGGCAGCCAGATACTTATCCTCTGCAAATGTGAGGTAAGCGGCATATAAGATGTAGGTATATCCCGCTGCCACATCTTCCTGTGTGGGAATGTGATTTTTCTCTGCCTGCATATTTTTATAATCAAAATAGGAGTAGCTGAAATTATCCCCTAACACTTCCATAGATTGCAAAAACCGATCGGCAATTGCCCATAAAAGCTCATTTCGGCCTTCCATGTCCGGATAGCAGTCGGCCAGTGTGTAAAACAGCACATTATTGAGTACATCGTACCACCAATCGTTGCCATAGCCACCCCCGATGTGGGCCCCTTTGTTGGTGAAATTCATGATGATGTTCCAGCCATTGTCGCGATTGAAGTAATTGCGCATCATCGCAGGGAAATCCCGGCCGTGCTGATTGCTTTTATCTATGCCCATCAGGCTTCCACCGATGAGGGCACCAAAAGCACCAATGGCCTCGTGGTTTTCACCATTATTGATATCCGGGCCTTCACGCACATCGCCAAGAGCGGTATAAAGACCAAAAGTACCCTGGTCAAATCCGTTTCTCGGCACCGGATCGTCCCAGATGATGGGGAAGAAAGGGCCAGACTCCTGATAATTAAAAGCGACGTTATCAAAATCACGGGCTGTTTGAGCCCAGTCTTTCCATCGCCAGGGTTGTGGATCTTTAGACATTTTATCCACTCTGTCGATGGCCAACTGCTCTACGGGTAAAGCCTGGGGCTGAAAATCTTTTTGACAGCTTTGAAAACTTAAGCCCAAAAGGCTGAGCAAGTATATTTTTTTCATCATACTATTCATTTTAAGCCATTTCTTTTTCCTTCAGCAGGCTGCGCATCACAAACCAGCCCATAAAATGAACCAGCGCAATCACCAATAAAGCATATCGCAGGGCGAAATAATCGCTCACATAGCGTGCCAGCACAATAAAAAGGCCGCAGCCGAACAGTCGCCCAGCATACAAACCAAATTCATGGTTGAAGATATAGGCAAATTCATTCCGACCTTCTTTTTTTGCCAGCACATCAATCAACTTCAATTGAACCGGGAAATAAGCAATATCGAGCAAAGGACGAGCAAACAACAGGCAGATCATAAATAAAATTACACCGAAAGCAGAATACAAGCCGGCATTGAAAAGGGCTCCGAAAACAAACAAAAGGCTGGCAATAAAATAAATGCGAAGTCGATGTTCGGGAGTACTGACTCTTCCAAGAATGTACAGCAGAACTGCCGAAATAGCAGCTGCAATTCCCTGAATCAAGCCCAGAGAGCCTTCATTTCCTACCAGACTCATGATTAATCCTTAACTCCGAATTTTTTAGGGAATAGGTAGCGACAGTTTTGAAGCGATGATTCTGGTTCGTTTGGGAATTTCGGCTGTTCGCCATTAGCCATTGGCTTTCACCTTATAAATACGGTCAAGGTATTGTAACACTTCTACCGGCGAGTATTTAGACAATAGATTTAGCTTAACAAGTTCTTTGAATAATTGGTAGTACAGCATTAGTGACAAGTGGTTGATAAACATCCATCCTTCCATTTGCTGTTCGGTTCGCATATAGGAGCGATCAGCGTGTAGGATGTGTAACTATTTAGCATAAAAATGCTAAGGGGATTGAGATCTGTGAAAAAAGGACTAACTTAACCTAATGCTTACGCACTTTTATTACCCCAATAAATCAGCAACAACACGGTCCCAAACATGATCAAACTGTAAATGACAGAGGGAATGGTCATGGCGGAATTGCCGATGAGGGTAGCAGCAATGGTTATGCCCAAAGTGCCGTTTTGAATGCCGGATTCTATGGAAATGGTTCGGCTTTGGTCTTTCGGTAAACTAAAAAGGCGGGAAGCAAAATATCCCAGGGCCAAAGTTACTATGTTAAGGACAAGTGCTACTGGACCGGCTTGTTGGAAGAAACCCAGGATGTTTTCTTTTTCTTTCAGAATGGCAGCCAATATGATTAGAAAAAGGAAAATAGCAGATAAAATCTTGACAGGGCGTTCCATCAACCTGGAGAAGCCCGGCGCTACCTTGTGGATCAACATCCCTATGGAAACAGGAATAATGGTAATGATTACGACTGCGATCACGGTTCCAAAAACATTCAACTGCAGGGCTTCCCCGTTGGGCATAAACCGAACAATGGCAAAGTTGACAATAAAAGGAATACTGATTACGGTTACTATGGAAGATATGGCTGTCAGGGTGATGGATAGTGCCGTGTCTCCTTTTGCAAGATGGGAAATCAGGTTGGAAGTGGCACCACCAGGACATGCTGCCAGTATCATAAACCCTACCGCAAGCTCGGTTTTAATGCCAAAAACAAGAATCAGCACAAAGGTAACGAGCGGGAGTAAAATCAGTTGGTTTATCAAGCCTATGATTACCGGTTTGGGGGCAATGGTAATGCGTTTGAAGTCTTGAATGGTTAGCGACAAACCCATCCCCAACATAATAACGGCGAGTGCGAGAGGAAGGAAGATTTCGGTTAAAATGTTGGATTGCATGGTTTTGTGTTTTTATTTCAAAATATTTTTCTTTGTATTTGTTAACACTCACTCCTATAGCTCACCCAAAGCCTGGTCCAGTGTTTCTACCAGGAAGTCTGCATCCTTTGTATCGAAGCACATGGGAGGCTTGATCTTGAGAATATTATTGTAGGGACCATCCGTACTCATCAGGATGCCCAGCTGTCTCATGCGGTTGGTGATATAGGCAGCCTGGGGAGTGGCAGCTTGTTCTTCCTGGGTCAAAGCGATTCCAAGAAACAATCCATGACCACGGATGTCACTTATGATGCTGTGTTGACCTTGTAGTTGTCGAAGTTGTTGCTGCAAGTATTCCCCTGTTTCCAGAGCTTTAAGTTGTAAACCTTCTTCATGAATGACTTCCAGCACGGACAAGCCAATGGCAGCTGATACAGGGTTGCCTCCGAAAGTGCTGAAAAATTCCATGCCGTTGTTAAATTCTTCTGCAATTTCAGGGGTGGTGATGACAGCTCCCATAGGGTGTCCGTTGCCTATGGGTTTTCCCAAAGTAACAATGTCCGGCATCGCCATGTCGAGTTCGAAACTCCAGAAATGCTGGCCTATCCGGCCAAAACCGGTCTGTACTTCGTCTGAAATGATGAGTCCACCTACGTCCCTGACAGCCTGAAAGGCTTGACGCAGGTAGCCGGGAGGGGGAACTACCTGTCCCCCACAGCTGACAATCCCTTCAGAAATGAATCCTGCAGGTGCTTTGCCTCTCGATTCAAGGGTTCGGAGCAATTGCTGTACCTCAGCTACATAGGCATCTGATGTGGCTTGGGTGTTGCCTCGATATTTTCCGGCATGAGTATCCGGCAGGGGTACGATGTGCGTTTCGGAAGGTTTTCCTTTCCCGCCTTTGCGGTCAAATTTATAAGAACTGACGCCTATGCAGGCATTGGTGTTGCCGTGATAGCCCATTTCCAGTGCCAGCATGTCCTGACGTCCGGTGACAGTTTTGGCAATGCGAATGGCCAATTCATTAGCCTCGCTGCCGGAGTTGACGAAATAGCAAACTCCAAATTTGTCCGGGAGGGTAGCCAACAAGGCCTCGGCGTATTCCAGGATGGCAGGATGGAGGTAGCGGGTATTGGTATTGAGGACGCGCATCTGGCGGATGCCTGCTTCCACTACTCTGGGGTGTTCATGCCCCACATGGGCAACGTTGTTGACCGTATCCAGGTATCTCCTTCCGGTGTGGTCATAGAGGTATTGCATGTAACCACTTTTGATCCAGAGCGGATCACGGTAGGAGAGGCTGAGGTTGGGGGCAAGCAGTGATTTCCTCTTTTTTTGGAGATACGCAGGGCTGTATTGATCTGGTTTGCGAATGGTAATTCCTGCGAGTAAATTGGGGTCCGGGCAAAGGGAAGCCCACACTTCCCTTTGTGCCGCAAGTGCCACCCCCGGGTAGTTGTGTTCCTCTCCCAGCATGTCCAGTATGATCTGGAAATGCAAATGCGGAGGCCAGTGCCCGTTGTCAGGAGCTGCACCAATGGCTGCAATTGCCTGACCTGCTTTAACCGGCATTCCTTTTTTCCAGCCATCCAGTGAATCCGGACTCAGGTGTCCAAACAAGGTGTAAAAGACCGGACCGTCGTCGGGATGGTGTTCCAGGATAAGGGTAGGACCATAATCGCGGTATCCTTCGTTGTAGTGAGCTGCATAAATTTTCCCCGAAAGGGGGGCATAAACGGTGGTATAGGCCTCTGTCCAGATATCCAGCCCCAGGTGCATGGTGCGCCACTGAGGTCCGTTATTGCCAATTGATGTGTAACTGTCAGCCGTGTAAAAAGGCCTTATTTCGAGGTAACCGCCTATGCCAATCTCACAGGATTGATCTTCCAGGTATCTGGAAATCAATCGATTGAATTTTTTGTCGTCGATAAAGTCTCCATGATTGCCCAACAGGGTACTGCCTACTCCAAGGTCGAGGACGCAGGTATTGTGAGGAGTACATGGCTTTTTGAGCAGGGGTCGGAAGTCAAATTTGTGTTGTATGGCCCAATCCTTAAAAGCGCGGGAATTGGGATGGGCTTCAAAGCCACAGGCTTGCCGGATGCTATAATGGGCAAAATCAGGGGAAATGCTACGCAATTTTTTGAGCAATTTACGAGCACCGGCATCGCTGATTTGGAGGTATTGGTTTTCCGGATGTTCTTTCCTGTTAAGGGCTGAAACGGTTACACTGATAATGAGCCGGGCTGCAATCAGAGGAAACAATAGAGCTGCTTCTGTTTCTGTCAGGGGGAATTGGCGGTGATAGGCCCTGGTAATGACAAGAATATAATCCAGGGGATCCGGCTGTTCCATTACGTTGTAGGCACAGGCAATGGCCAGATCGTTGATAGTGGGTGCCCAGAGGGCATCTCCAAAATCAATAAAGGCTTCAATTCCTTTGGCTCTGCCTGTCTCGGCTATGAGAATGTTGTGGTCATTGGCATCGTTGAAAATGACACTTCTTCGCAGTTGAGGCAACCGGGGAACAACCCGTTCTTTGAATAGCTGAAGAAAATACTCTACCAACTCTTTTTCTTCGGGATCGTCAAAATAGTCAATTTTGGCCTGTACCCAGTCGGCGTAGGTGATGTCCCATTTTAGGTTGCGGTTGGATGCCGGATGCTGAAAGTCTATGAGTGCTCCGGAAAGTTTGCCAAGATCGGTGCCCAGGTTTTCCAAGAGGGTTTTGGTGATGGGCTTTGCAGAAGAAATCGGTTTTCCCGGAATCCATTCGAAAAGGCGCATGGCATGGCGGGTTTGCATTTCTGACCCTACAAATGATATTTGGTCCCCTTTGCGGTTCTCCAGCAACACAGGTGTTTTGAAAGGCAGGTTTTTGTCGTGTATGTGTCCTATCATGGCATTCTGGAAGAGAAGGTCTTCCAGAATAAAATCATCCCGGGTAATTTTCAGGAGATAATGCCTGCCGGAACCCTCCCGAATGCGGTAGTTGTAATCTACTTCTCCCGGCAAATCGCTTACCTGCTCAGGGTCTATCCCGAAATATTCGTTGGCTAATCTGGCAACCGTATGTACAGCGAAAGGTCTTTGCTCCTCCATAGTTTTGAGTGCTTGTAAAAGTGTTTTTTATCGGAGTTCCAGGTTGAGGTTGATTTGAGCGCTGAGAACGGCTTCGTCTCGCTGTAATAATTTCAACAACTCCTCAGCACTGATTTTTTCAGGATTGAAATCCAGGAGCCAGTTGTTTGCATTGGGAGTCAATTTTCTGATAGCATCCAGATCCCATTCCCGGTATTTTTCGAGCCATTCCGGTACCGATTGCTCGGGCTGCAATTGGACGATGATTTCCCTAACCTGCTCCTTTTCTGTGTCTCTTTCGCGGGAGATCCATTCACCGGTGTTGGCAATTTTGTCAAGGAAGTTTTCCAATGCTACCACTTTATCGGGCCTGCCGTCTTTTCCCATGACGGACCAGGATTTGTTGTCCTCGGAAAAAGTCAGGGTGACCGTAGCCAGGTCAGGGAGCCTGGACGGGTAAACGCGCTGAAAGCTAAAAAAATCAGCTTGCCGGAATTTTTCCTGAATCTCAGCGATTTCCTTTTTATCTAGTTTTCGGTAATGCAATCCTTCTCGTTCCGTAAATCTTTTGCCTTCGTAGGTGACAACGCCGTTTTCGTAAATGGTAAGGGTGAAAACGGGACAGCGACCATAGCAGGGACCCTTTTCCAGGGTGGCTAATACGGGTAATTCAGAAAGGTTGATCTGGTCAATAGGTGTCATGCAGGTGCTCAAGCTTAGCAGCAAGCTGCAAAAACAGGGGGCAATGCCGGCAAAATATCTTACTTTCATATCTCATGGTTGAGCGGGGGATTTCATTGCAAATGCTAACAATAATAAGTTTTTTCAGGAATATTTTTGTCACCAACCTGCTTAACTTTTTGCCGAAGGCTCAATCAGGGAGGCATGCTATTTTCAAAACCTGCCTGCCTGCTTTCAAATAATAAATGCCGGCTGGATGGCCGGAAAGGTCAAATTGGCGAGTCTTGGGCGATAGCCTGAGGATAAGGCGACCACTGGCATCGAATAGTTGGAGTTCCTCCGTGGCCTCTTTTTTCATTTGCAAAGTAAATACCTGTCTGCCCGGATTGGGGTACACCGTGATGAGGGGAGTTTGCGCAGGTGGAGGGGGTAGGGCAGTTGCCGAACACAGGTTTTCTGATTGAAGCAGGGACTTTCGGGAACCATTGAGCGTTTCCCACATCTTATTTTTTTGCCCTTTTGTAAACATCGCTACGCAGGCATCATCGGACCAGTTCATGAAGTTCATAGTCATATCCGGCGTTCCACAGGTGAATCCACCCTGGGGGCATTCTCCATAATAGCTTTTGGACTGCCGGGGGGTATCTGCAATCCCATCGTCACCCTCACAGTTGATGTTGTCATTATCAGTACCCCAGGGGTGCAACAACCCAAGGTAATGACCTGTCTCGTGGGTAAGGCTGTGCCCGAGGTTATAGGGAGCGGTGGCGGTTCCCAGGGTGCCAAAATAACGTGGATCAATGCGTATGCCGTCTTCTGCGGGTATTTCTGACAAAGGAGGGCTGGCTTCTCCGACCCACAATCCTCCAAAACTCCCCACCCAGATATTGAGGTAATGATCAGGATTCCAGGCATCCGAACCGCCCAATTCGGTATAGCAGATGCTTCGAAGGCCGCCACTACTGGCAGAAGCGATTTGTGGGATCGAAGTTTGGCGGCGTACGATTCCGGTAGTAGCCTTTCCTTCAGGGTCTCTGGCTGCCAGGCAAAAGCCGATGCCGGTATTTGCTACCAGGGAGCGAAAACCGGGAGGGACAATGCTTTGGTCGTTCAAAGATTGAAAGTCGCGGTTGAGGGCATCTATCTGTGAAAGGATTTGCTCCTCACTGATGTTTTCCTCCGGGCTGTGCCAAATAACATGTACCACTACCGGAATGGTGACAGTCTGGGCATTTCCGCTGGCGCGAAAAAGGAACCAGGCAAGGCTGCAAAGCAGCAAAAAGCGTTTGTATCTTGACACCTCAGGGCTGATTTAAGAGGTTGACTACCTTGCTCCACTGAGGAGACAGTACAATCGCCGTTCGTCGGTTTCTGGCCTTATTGGCTTCTGAATTGTTGGGGGCAACGGGATCAAAAAATGACCTTCCGGCGGCGGTGATGCGGCGGGGATCGACTCCGGCTTTGGTGAGTTCTTTGACGACAGCAGTGGCACGTGTGACGCTCAGGTCCCAATTGCGTTCCGCCGTTCCGTCAGTATCGGTGTGTCCTTCAACTGTAATCGCGATATCGGGATAGCGATTGAGGATGGCTCCCAACTGTTGGATAGCGCGTTTCCCTTCGTTGTCGATATTGGTGCTGCCTTTTTTGAAAAGGAGCTTTTGGCTAAGAGAGACATAAAGCCTCCCTTCTTTCTCGGCAATTTCAAGGTCTGTGGAAGAAATACTTCGGAACAGTTCACTCAAACCGGAGCGCAAAGCTGCCATTTCCTGCTTTTGCAAGGCCAGTTGGGCTTCCAGTTCCCTGATCTTTTGATCTCTGGCCTGCAGACTGTTTTCCATCTGGTCGTATCCACCGACTATGCTGCTGAACTGGCGTTCTTTTTCGTAGAGTTCTTTTTCCAACTGATTGACTTGAGCTTGTTTTTGATCCATATCTGCTTTCAGGGCAATAAGTTGGTCCTGAAGGCTGATTTTTTCGTAGGATGAGGTGCGGAGCTCGCTTTGGTTTTGTGTGACCAGCTTGTCGTATTCTTCTTTCAATTGGTTGAAATTATTCGCCAGGTTGTTACTGGAGACCAGGGAGGCTTCCAGTTCCCGGGTGGTTTGTCTCAGCTCCGCTTCCAATTGTCTGAGCCTGTTTTCAGAAGCTTCGGTAGCCTGACGAAGGGAGTCTGCGCTGGCGGCCTTTTCTGCCAGCTGTTTGTTGTCGGCTTGGAGTGCCTCGTAAGCTTTGGTGCTGACGCAAGAGTTGAGCAGCAGCACTAGGGTAGGCATGATCAGGATGTTTTTCATAATCGTTGGGGATTAGTTTATGGCCATAGGTCAAGATACTACATGATTGTGGAAAAACCGAAGCTTATCGGACTTTGTTACAGTGGGCATACCCAGACTGTAAGGAGGAATTTTTACCTGCAAGTTGCCATTCCGATAGCTTCTCCAATGCTTTTTTAATAAATTTGGAGCAAAAAAATGAGATTGTCAACCATCCTTAAACCTATGCTTTACTTACTTATTCTTTCTTTGTCCTTTTTTGCCTGTGCCAACAATTCAGCGGAAGGAGGCGGAAAAGAACCTGTCTCAGGAATTCAACCGGCGAATACAAGTTCAGGTTCCAATGCCGGGGCACTTACCCTTCAGGCAGGCAATGTCACCGGATCGACCGGAGAAACAGTTTGCGTAGGGGTGACGGTCCAGGATTTCCAGGGCATTCTTTCTACTCAATACACCCTTGCCTGGGATCCTGCTCTTCTTCGCTTTAACCGCTTGCAAAGTTACAATTTGCCCATGTTTGGAGAGGAAAATTTTGGCACCCACCGTGTATCAGAAGGCTTGCTTACCAGCGTTTGGATAGACATGAGCCTGCAAGGGGTGAACAAAGCTGCGGGGGAACAGATTTATGAAGTCTGTTTTGATATCGTAGGTGCCTCAGGAAGCAGCGGAACGATTGAATTCCGACAAAGCCCGACCCCATTTGAGGCAGTCAATGTCCAGGAAAAACTCCTTGAATTAAAGGGCGTTGCGGGGACCGTTACCATCCAATAGCTCCTAATAGCTTACTACAAAACAGCCCTTCATTCGACTGTATTTTTTCAGCAGGGCTGTTTTGTAGGCATCGGCTTTATCGGAGTCCGTAAATGCCCCCAAGATGAGTTTGTAGCGCACATCTCCCATCAAAGCATCTTTGTCCATGACAATAAAGATGTCTTCTATGTTGTTTTTTCGCAGCCTTTTGATCTCCTCAAAAAGGTTTTCGGGATTTTCCAGCGAAGCAATTTGCACACCATAATTTAGGGTTTCGTCAGGGACTTGAGCGACTTTGAAAACACCAACCTGTGATTCCGGTTTTTTTACTTTTTTGGAGGTATTGGTTGAAGGACTGACGTTGGTCGGAATGCTTTTTGCTGTTTCTACGGGGAGATTGACTGAAACAGAAGCAGCTGGCCTTTTATCTTCCTGAGTTTGATCGTAAGTTACCGGAGTTTTTGTCGGGCTTGATTTTGGGGCGTCCGCCACCACCTTACC
>JALQTV010000001.1 GCA_023268675.1 Saprospiraceae bacterium
TCATGTAATATTGGTGTTTTGAAAACTACAAATATGTCATTTAAAGATTATGTAAACTATAAACTAAAAAGAACCAATTTTGAAATCGTTAAAGTTGCAGCCATTGGAAGAAATTGGCAAAATGGTCAGGGATGCAGGTGCATTGTTTGTTGTGGATGCCGTAACTTCTTATTGTGGTACAGACCTTAAAGTTGATGAGTGGGGAATAGATGCCATCTATTCAGGTTCTCAAAAGTGCCTGAGTGCGCCTCCGGGACTATCTCCTGTTTCTTTCAGCGAAAGGGCAGTAGCTGCACTGGACAATAGGAAGACCAAAGTCCAAAGTTGGTTTTTGGATCTGAGTCTGGTAAAAAACTATTGGGAAGGAGCCAAACGAGCCTATCACCACACGGCACCCGTTTCAGCCATGTTTGCTTTGAGAGAAGCTTATCGACTGGTAATGGAAGAAGGCCTGGAGGCTCGTTTTGCTCGACATAACGAAAACCACGAGCTACTTAAGCAAGGATTGGAAGGGATGGGCTTCGAGTTTATTGTTCCGGAAGGCTTTCGCTTGCCTATGCTCAATGCTGTAAAGGTTCCGGAAGGATTGGACGAGGCAGCTTTGCGCACCAGGTTGCTACAGGATTACGACATAGAAGTGGGTGGCGGACTGGGTAAGTTTGCAGGAAAACTATGGCGGATAGGATTGATGGGTGAGAGCAGCAACAAAAACCACATCAATATGTTGTTGGCTGCCTTGCAACAGTTGATATAATTTTATCGCAAGAAATATGAAAGGATCTTTCAGAATCGCCCGCTTTTTTGGCATTCCGGTTGAATTGCATTGGACTTTCGGTTTGATATTCCTGTGGGTTTTTTATGTCGTGTATGACAAAACAGGGCGCTTTGATCCTTTGGTATTGTTTTGGCAGACACTTTTTGTGTTGTCTATTTTCTTGTGCGTCCTGTTACATGAATTTGGTCATGCACTAACAGCCAGAAAATACGGAGTGAAAACGTTGGACATTATCCTTTCGCCAATCGGAGGCGTTGCGAGATTGGATAGAATGCCCGAAAAGCCAATCCAGGAGTTTTGGGTAGCTATTGCCGGTCCCTTGGTAAATGGCGCAATCATTGTGATTTTATCGGCCTATGTTTTGCTGCTGGGCAATGTGCAAAGAAGCCAGTTTCTAGACCTCATATACCTGGTAGTAAATCCTCAAAGCAATACCTTTTTTACCGCAGATCTGAGCCAATTTGATTTTTATATTTTCGGACTGATAGGGTTGAATGCAGCCTTGGCTATTTTTAATCTGGTACCGGCATTTCCCCTGGATGGAGGAAGAATTTTCCGCGCTTTGCTATCCATGAGGCTTCCGCGCCTAAAAGCTACCCGCATAGCGTCTCTTACCGGGCAGGTAATGGCAATCGCATTGGCAGTTTACGGGCTAGCTACAGGAAACCTGATTACAACCATGATAGGCGTATTCGTTTATTCTACTGCTGCGGCAGAGTTTAGGTTTGTGAAAATGGAAGAAACCCTCAACAATGCACGTGTAGCGGATTTGGTGCGAAAAGATTTTACTACCCTCATCAATACCTGGTCCACCAGGGAGATACTTGAGTTACTGCCCCACAGCCTGGAAAAGTATTTTTTGGTTTGGGATGAGCAAGAGGAAAAGTACACTGGGTGGGTGAGTGAGCAGATGATTTTACAAGCTACAAAACAGGCAGAAGCGCCTTTTTTTCCTGCAATTGGTGAAATTCAACGTTCGAAACTTCCTGAAGTTCAATCCGAAGCACCCCTGAAAACAGCTTTTAATTTAATGCGAGAGGAAGGGGCCTCCATAGTCCTGGTCAAAGAAGAGGAAGCAATAATCGGAGTACTGGATATGACGATGGTGGAGCATTTTATGGCCATCAGCCGGGGGCTGAAAAAGGGGGCAGGGAAAACTAAAGCTGAAAGTTGATTACCCGGGCAATCTCTGACCGGGTAATCAATAATCCGGGAAACTATTCTATTCCCAGGTCTTTTTTAACTAAGTCTGTAATATCCTCTGATTCAGCTGCGAAAAGTATGCCATTGTACACAGCACTGGTATCAAAAACAGCGACAAAGCCATTGGCTTTTGCGACCCTGGAAATAGCATCTTTTGCTTTTTCTACAATGGGTGCAATTAATTCAGCTCGTTTTTGGTTGACTTGTTGGAGAGATGTTTGTTCGTAAGCCATCAAGCTTTGTTGTTCCTGTTCCAACGCAGCCTGCTGCTTTTGTTGCTCAGCAGGAGCCATAGAACCAGAATTTGCTGCTTGATAGAATGCCTGGACTTTGGCCTGAAAGTCAGTAGCCATTTTTTCGCCTTTGGCAACAATTTGCTTTTGCAAAGCTTCCAACTGCGCATCTGCTGCTTTTGTTTCAGCCATCAGAGACACAATGTTACCCAGATTTACATGACCGTATCTGCCTTGGGCAGCAGCTCCGGACAAACCGGCAAAGTATGCAATCAGTGCAAATGCCGGAATCAAAATTTTTTTCATAGTGGTA
This sequence comes from Saprospiraceae bacterium, assembly GCA_023268675.1. GTDB lineage: Bacteria > Bacteroidota > Bacteroidia > Chitinophagales > Saprospiraceae > JALQTV01. Next base: position 2,525 of record JALQTV010000001.1, read on the forward strand.
GTTAATTGTCTGTGAATGCACAAAGGTAAACCCAGAACCTTAACATTGCTAATTTTTCTCAAAGAAAGATAATTTTAAAAACAAAATGTTTTAATAAATTTTATTAAAAACTTTTTTGTAATTTTGGTATGTTCAAACATCAGTTCTATGAAGCGTATGATCAATAATATAGCAGAGTGGTTCAGGGTACAATTTATCCTCCACTGGATTGAAGTAGCCGTAATTGTGACCTTTTATCTGATGGTTCATACAAATAACAACGGCGAAAATTGGTGGAAGTCTATATTGAGTACTCATGACAGAACCTCCATCTGGAGTCCCGTACTGAACACTTCTATTGCTGATCCTTTTGCAGATTACGATGAAGGTACCGCCGAGGACGGAGTGGGAAACTTTGGCAACACCTATTCCAACATGGTATTCACAAAGAAAGCTTTTGCCACAAAAGCCAACAGCAATGAGGTAATGGAAAAAAGGCAAAAACAAGAGGCATATATCAAGACCTATTGGCCAATTGCTGTCCGCGAAATGAAAAAATCAGGCATTCCTGCCAGCATCACCCTGGCTCAGGGTTTGCTGGAAAGTAACGCCGGAGAAAGCAGGCTGGCCATAAACAACAACAATCATTTTGGAATCAAATGCTTTTCCAGAACCTGCAAAAGAGGGCATTGCAGTAATTTTGAAGATGATTCTCATAAGGATTTTTTCAGGATCTATGTTTCTGCAGAGGAATCTTACGAAGCTCACAGTCATTTTCTGAAAAAAGACAGGTACAAAGGCTTGTTTAAATACGGCACCAAAGACTACAAATCATGGGCTCATGGATTAAAGAAAGCAGGTTATGCCACGGATCCCTATTATGGACAAAAGTTAATCAACCTGATTGAGGATTTGGATTTGCATCAATTTGATAAATAGTTTCTAATGAATTAGTAAGCCCAAAATAGCAGCCTTTAAAGATTTATTTGGCTATAACCAAAGGAACTATCCCTCGCTTGTCTTTCGTCAAAACTACTATCCAGTATTGGCCATTGGGTAACTGCGGTATTTCAAGGCTTGTCTCTCCGCTTATTTGGGTATCTAATTGTTGTACCCCCCTGGTATCCCAAATCTGCACACGGGCTTCTTCCACAGGTACTTTGATGTATATTTGATCGCTTGCAGGGTTGGGGTATACCTGAAAATTAAGCTTGATTTCACTTTGGGCAGAGGTACTAAACCCAACGGATGCCAAGAAAATATCTGAAAAAAATTTGGCTTCCAATGGAATGGCACCTGCTTGCATCCTGCCGGAAAAATTGCCCATTACCTTGATGTCATCTTCTGAGCATAAGACATCTTCTGGATATACTCCCTCATTTCCGTGTAGTTCCAAGACCCACTGCAAACCGAATTCTTCTTTTTCAAAAGAGGCTACAAATCCGTGAAAATTTTCTGCAGGAGCAAATTGTACTGGCGGCAGGGACAAGGTATTTTGGAAATAACCACTGATGACCAAATCATTGCCTCGAAACTCCATATCTGATGCAAGTTGTGGCCCCGGTGCATTGAATGCGATTGCTTTCAAGGGTTTGCCGAGTCTGTCGTATTTCAGTAAAAAAAGGTCACTCTGACCGCTTGAACTTTGAATAGACTCTTGTGGACTGATGTTCATTACACCTATTAATTGACCGAAAGCATAGTGATTTCCTTCTTCATCAACCAATACCTTGACCACCTCTTCATCAAATACGCCTCCAGCTTTCACTGCCCAGTTTACCTCCCCATTGGCACTGTTCATCGATAAAAGAAATACATCCAGGTCTTTGGTGTTGGCAGTCATTCCGGAACCTCCAAAACTGGTTGCATCGTTAAAGACTCCCGCAATAAAAAGCTCACCATTTTTTAGTGTCATTGCTGAGGCCCGGGTGTCACCGCTTTCTCCAAATTGTCTGAGCCATAGAAGATCCCCTTTTGGATCCATTTCTGCTACAAACATGTCCATATTGCCGGCTGAAATGAGCAAAGTATCCTGCCACCATAAACTATCCTGGAAAGTTCCTGCCACATAGATATTTTCTGTTTCTGAAAAGGCCAGGGCTGCTACATCCAAAATTCCGTTGCTTTTAACCTGAAAGTGCCACTGCAATTGGAGCCACTCATCAAAACTTGCCAGGTAAGTTGCTGAAGGTTGAGGTTCACTGAACAATTGAAAGGTGTCAATTTTGGTCTCAACGACGTACTGTCCTGCTACCAATAGCTTCCCATTTCCATCAGTAGCCATAGACAAAAGTTGATCCTGGTAAGGACCACCTATTGCTATGGCTGATTGAGGGGCTTCATTTCTGAGACTAAGCAGAAAAATATCCCTTCCTCCGGATGCGTTTGGAATAGCTGCGAGCTCCGATATACTTTTATCATAGGTGCCGCCCAAAACCTCAAGACCAGGGTGCAATTTTACCATAAAAACTCCCTGTTCATTGCCCGTTCCTGTGAATGTTCGGGCTTCGGACCAGGATTGCGCCATGCTTCTTGAGAGAAAAATCAAACTTATGGCCACCAATAATAGTTTCTTCATTATTTACCAGTTAAATTGTACATTGTATTTACCTGAATCTTGTTTTGGTAGTATCTGGTCTGTAGATAATAATACCTTTTACCTGTAGCTTCTTCCTTATGATTTATAGTGTTTTTCCCTGAACAAGGGATTTTCGAACAAGTAAAACGGGGAATGGCAAATGGGTGCATTGGATGCTACTTAAAATTAAATTTAATGACTTCTTACTTACAATACAGCTTTAAAAATCTTTGGTTGCTGGGTTTGGTACTTTTTGGGGCCTGTACTTCAAAAAATAACGAGCCTGCTGTTAATACCTCCGGCAATCCCGCCATAGATCAATTAAGTCTTGAAATTGTTCAAAATCCCTCCGATGCTTCTCTTTTTGCAGCACGTGGAGAGCAGTTTTACCTGGCAGAAAGTTTTGATGAAGCGATTGAGGATTTGCAGCAAGCCATCAGCCTGGCCCCTGAGGTTACAACTTATCGGCATTTACTGGCAGACATTTACCTGGATTATTTTAAGTCTCGCCAAGCCCTTGAGACGATGGAGGAAACCGTACAATTGTTTCCTGACAACAAATTATCCTACCTCAAACTTGCAGAATTTCAGTTGATTCTGAAATTGTATGAAGCATCGCTGGCTACTCTTGATCAGTTGGAAACCATTGATCCCCAATTGGCAGATCTTTTTTTCCTGCGTGGTCTAAACTATAAAGAAATGGAAGCTATGGATGCTGCAATTGAAAGCTTTAAAGAGACAGTTCGCCTGGATGCCTCCCTCGTAGATGCCTGGATCAATCTCGGGCAGTTGTTTGCTGCAAAAGGTAATAAAGTAGCATTGGATTATTTTAACACCGCCATAGAAATTGCCCCTGGTTCGATGGAAGCGCTGCATGCCAAAGCATATTACTTGCAGGATATTAATGAATTGGTGGCTTCAGTGGAGATTTTTAGACAAATGGGAGCCATAGACCCTCAATATGATGAAGCTTTTTATAATGCTGGCTTAATTTTATTGGATATGGACTCTCTGCCTGAAGCTTATGGGCAGTTTGATATTGCCGTTCAGACCAGGCCTACTGATGCCCGATATTATTATTACAGAGGAGTAGCCTCAGAATTGATGGGACAGTTTGAGCGCGCTTTGAAAGATTACGAACAATGTTTGGTTTTCGACCCGGACTTTGAGTCCGCAACCGAAGGTGTAGAAAGGTTGAATAATATGTCTAATAAAAACCCCGAACAATGAAAGTGAAATTTTGTGGAGCTGCACGAGAAGTAACTGGTAGTGCTCACCTGTTACAATTGGACAATGGGTTCAATATTTTGTTGGATTGCGGTCTTTTTCAGGGTAATTCGAAAAAAATGGCAGATTTCAATGAAACCTGGCTATTTGATCCGGCAGATATTGACTGTGTGGTATTGTCTCATGCGCATATTGATCATTCGGGAAGGTTGCCAAAATTGATTCGCGACGGTTTTAGTGGGGATATTCACAGTACCCACGCCACCCGCAGCCTTTGTGCGATTATGTTATTGGACAGTGCTAAAATCCAGGAGCGGGATGCAGAATACCACAACAAGCGCAAGGAGAAAAAACAAGGTGGGAAACCACTTAAAGCGTCTCAGGTTAGAATTCCACTTTATACGACGGCTGACATTGAGCCCACCATGGATAGTTTTGTGACTTACGGATACAACAAGTGGTTTCGCATCCATGAGTCCGTCGAGGTTTTGTTCAAAGATGCAGGCCACATTCTGGGAAGTGCTTCGGTCACCCTTCGAATTACAGAAAACGGACGAACGATCACCCTCGGGTTTACCGGCGATATTGGAAGGCCACAACGTCCTATCCTGAGAGATCCGCAAGCGATGCCTGCTGTAGATTATCTGATTTGTGAATCTACCTACGGAGATCAGGAACACGAAGAAGGTCCCTCAGAGAAGGACAGATTCTTATCCATTATACAGGAGACCTGCATAGATAAAAAGGGAAAACTTTTGATTCCGGCATTCAGTGTGGGCAGAACCCAGGAAATAGTGTACATTCTGGATCAATTGGAGCATGAGGGCAGATTGCCCAAAATTCCTGTTTATGTGGATAGTCCCCTTGCTGTCAATGCGACCATGATTTTCGGTGCACATCCCGAATGTTTTGATAAAGATCTGAATGAATACTTGTTGGTCAATGATGACCCCTTTGGTTTTAATTCTCTTACCTATGTGCGGGAGGTGGAATTGTCAAAAGCCATCAACACAACGGAGGATCCATGTATTATTATCAGTTCCTCCGGAATGATGAATGCAGGGAGGGTAAAGCATCACCTCGCCCACATGATAGACGATTCACGCAATACCATTTTGATCGTGGGTTATTGTACTCCTGATACTCCCGGAGGAATTCTGCGGGAGGGTGGGGAGTTTCTGCGGATTTTTGGAGAATGGAAACCTGTGAAAGCCAGAATTGAAATCATGGATTCTTTTTCAGCACATGCTGACAGAATTGAATTACTGGATTTTATAAAGAACCAAAAAGAATCAGCCGATACAGTTTTTCTGGTCCATGGTACCATAGACAGGCAAGAGCCTTTCAGAAAGACTTTATTGAATTATGGATTCAAGTCTGTCAACATTCCCGAACTGGGCCAGGAGGTGTACCTGTAGCAGTCGCGATTAAGGCTTGGGATTGCTGGTCTGAATCTTATTCAGAAGCTTTTGCGCATTGATAAGAAAATCACCATGATGCTGCGTGTATTCATTATAAACCATCATCAATCTTGCTGCGTCATAGGCAGCTGATTTGGGTGTGATTTGCTTGGCAGCAATGGGGTGCAACCAATATTCCAAATTATTGGAACGCAAGTAATTGCGGTCCATTTCGAAGTTGATTACTACCGACAGTTTGTTTAGAGAGAAAAGATAGTCTGTTTCTTTATTCAGGTCTTTTTGGATGTCAATAATATTGGCTCTGGAAAAGTTAGCTCCGGATTTTTCGCAGAGAAATACATCTCTTCGACCGTCGAATACGATGATATCTTTGAATTGGTACTTTTTCAGGGCTCTGCCCAAAAAGCCTTTGATGGGCATTTTGGTTGGTCTCAGGTTTTGGAAAGAATTTTGTAGCTCATCCTCATTGAGCCTGAAGTCTTCCTTGAAGGGCTTTCTGCGGCGGGTACGCAGATTGATGACTTCTTTTCCTCTGCCTACTGTGTGACCCAACTCGTTGATTTGGGGAAAAACGTTGACTATATCTACATTGGCGTTGCTCACAAAACTTTCAAGGAAAATTTTGTTGGAACTATTTTCAAAAACGAGGAATGCTATTTCACTGATGGCATAAAAATTGGGAAAACCTCCGTATATGTTGCCATATTTAAGTTCCAGGAATGCTGTATTGTTGTTCACGGTGTAGGGATATTTGTTGTGTTAATTTATGCAAGTGTGTTTCGTTTTCTGTTACATCCGCAAGTCGTCTTTGGGAGACTTTGTCGCAATTTATATATTTCTTTGGTTGAAATTGAATTTAATAATACAAATTTAATGCTAATCAATGGTTTTCGGCTATGATGAAACTCACTTGATCAAATGAGGAACGAACCGTCTTCATAAATCAGCATGTCATCAGCATATATTTTACCCCCATTTTTCATATCAGTGATTAAATCCCAATGTACGCTTGATTTGTTTTGCCCTCCTGCTTGCAGATAGGCTTGCCCCAGAGCCATGTGAATCGTACCACCAATTTTTTCGTCAAACAAGATATTACCGGTATAACGATTGATATTATAATTTGTTCCGATGGCAGCCTCTCCAAATCGGTTGGCTCCGGGAATAGATAGGATGTTTTCCAGATAGGCAGCTCCTTTTTTCGCTTCAAAGCGCTCCACTAACCCGTCTTTTACCCAAAGTTTGACTCCCTCGAATTCATTGCCCATATAAACGGAAGGAAAAGAAAAGGAAATGACGCCATTGACGCTATCCTCTACCGGTGCGGTGAATACTTCTCCTGAGGGCATATTGGATCTGCCGTCGGAATTGATCCAGGTTCTTCCCCTGGTTGAAAAAGAAATGTCAGTATCCTCACAAACGTAGCGGATCAACGCTTTGTCTGCCAGGTAATCTACTATTTTTTGCTGCATTGCGCGCAAATCAAGCCAGGCTTGTTGAGGGTCTTCTTCGTTGAGTTTACAGGCAGTATACACAAATTCCTGGTACTGCTCCAGAGACATTTTTGCCTGTTGGGCTGCAGCAAGGGTAGGATATTGGCAGAGGCTGCGCTTCAAACTGCCGTTAGCAGTTCGTTCAAAGTAAATGTCATTCAGCGGTTCAGCTGCCTTTTGCTGTCGTTTGATTTTGTCGGAGGACAAACCGGCATCTTCAAAAACATTGAAGGGGGCACGTATGTACAAGAAAGCATCTGCTTTTTGCATGAGTTCCAGGGAAACTGGAGACACCCAATCGAGCTGCTCCTCGCTGGCGTTTTCGACGAAAATCCTGTTCTTTTCCAGGAAAGAGAGTTGTACTTCTACATGAGCTCCTCGCTGGATTGCATAGCGGTATATTTCCCTGACCAGTGGTTCGGCAAGGGTGGTTGATTTGATATAAAGCAGTTCTCCTGGCTGTATATCCAGGCAATAATCTACCAGACGGCGCGCATATTTTTGTAAGATCATAAGCTAGGACCATAATTTTGCCTGATAGGGATAACGCTCTTCGTATTGAGCTTTGACCATATCAATGATTTTTTTTCGAAGCAAGTCTATATTTTCTCTGGTAACAGCCGATACGAGCACATTGTCATGTTCAAATGTGTGTCTGAGGTTTTCACTGATTCCGGCTTCAATTTCTGCTTTGGCAGCCTCATCCAGCAATAGATCGTAATTTTTTTCGCGGTATGCGTCAATCTTGTTGAAGACAAAAAGCGTTGGCTTCTCCAGAGCGTTCAGGTCCTTAAGGGTTTGGTTGACAGTTCTGATTTGGTCTTCATGCTGTGGATGGGCAATATCGACGACGTGAATCAGGATATCGCTCTCTGTTACTTCATCAAGGGTGGACTTGAAACTTTCGACGAGGTGGTGAGGTAATTTCCTGATGAAACCTACGGTATCAGACAACAAAAAAGGTATCTGATCGAGTACCACCTTTCTGACCGTAGTATCCAGGGTCGCGAAGAGTTTGTTTTCCGCGAATACATCGGCGGAACTGAGAAGATTCATCAGAGTAGATTTGCCAACATTGGTATAACCTACCAGTGCTACCCTGATCAGATCCCCCCTGTTTTTTCGCCGGGTGACGTTTTGCTGATCAATCTTTTCCAGTTTCTTTTTCAGCTGGCTAACCTTGTCGCGCACAATCCTGCGGTCTGTTTCGATTTCTTTCTCCCCGGGTCCCCTCATACCAATGCCCCCTCTTTGTCTTTCCAGGTGGGTCCACAATCCGCGAAGTCTGGGCAGTAGGTATTGCATTTGAGCAAGTTCTACCTGCGTTTTGGCCTGAGCTGTCTGAGCGCGCTCAGCAAAAATATCCAGAATAAGGGTACTCCGGTCTATGATTTTTACTTTAAGTGCCTCCTCCAGGATATTTACCTGCTTTCCACTGAGGTCGTCGTCGAAGATGACCATGGAGATGTCTTCGTTGGCATCAACAAAGTTTTTTATTTCTTCGAGTTTGCCCTTTCCCACAAAAGTACGGGTATCGGGATGGGGAAGTTTCTGTATGAATCGTCTGATGGATTTGGCACCGGCGGTCAGTGCGAGGAATTCCAGTTCGTCCAGATACTCTGTTACCTGGGTTTCCGTTTGGTCTTTTTGAACCACTCCTACGACTACTGCCAGTTCTGTTTCCTTTTTAATCCCCTTTTTCTTTGATTCGCCCAGGTTCCAGTCGTTCTGCATAATCAGTATTGTTTTTTAGTTTCAGGCCTCAGCCACTGAAGGGGGTTGAGGCGTTTTTTTTCCTGCCAGATTTCGAAGTGTAGTACAGGTTTTTGCGCAGCGAGGTTACCCAGTTTCATTCCGGGGCGTACTTCAGCTCCTCTTTCCACGAATATTTCAGTCAGGTTGGAATATACGGTATAAAAATTTCCATGTCTTACGATTATTGTATTGTCAAAACCCGGAATAAACTGCACCCCTACAACTGTTCCCTGAAAAACTCCTACAACTGTTCTGCTTCCTGTGCTTTCGATGTCAATGCCATTGTTGACAATTTGGACGCTTTTGAGGGTGGGGTGACTTTGCTTGCCGAATTTTCTCAATACAAAGCCATCATCTACAGGCCAGTTTAATTTGCCTTTGGATTTACTGAATGTGAGTGCGGAAGGAGCCACACGAGGTTCTGTATTGGTATTTTCACTTGCGATTGCCCTGCTGATGATGTTCTCTATGAGGTTGTCCAGTCTTTTCCTGTCTTTTTCTTTTTGCTGTATTTCTCCCAACAGTTGTTTTTCATTTTTTTTGATTTCCGCGATCAGGGCATTCTGTTTTTGAAGTTCTCCCTCCATTAAAACTTTTTGATCGCGGATAGTTTCCAAAAAAGTCGCTTTTTCCTCTCTTATCTGACGTTGAGATTCCAAGAGTTGCAGCAGCTGTTGCTGCTTCTCTATCAGGAGTTGAGCTTGTTTTTTGCGGTACTGCTCATAGGTTTGAATGTAGCGTATGCGTTTGAGCAAGTCATTCAGGGAGTTGGATGACAATATAAAAGCTTGCAACTGCTTGTTTAGTCGGAGGCGAAAAGCATTTCTGGCAAGTATTCCGTAAGCTTGATCCAGAAGTTCGAGTTCGGCATCTATGGAGCAAATCTGATTGTCGAGGTCTGTCATCAGGCTGTCTGCCATGGCTAATTCCCTATTGAGGTTGTTGAGGAGTTCGTTTCGGTTTTCGAGCTGCCTGTTGAGCAGGGAGTAGTCGTCCAGCATGTTTTTTTTCTCTGTCCTTGTCTGCTGTAGCCGGGTATTCAGCTTGCTCAGGTTGCTTAAAATACGTCGGCGTTCTTCCTCGAGCGTAGCTCTGTCCTGTGCGAAAGTTCCCGCAGGAAGGAGGAGCAATAGTAGGAAGAAAAGATTAACGCATTTTGGTGTAGCGATCCGGTATCTCAAATTTGATGTCCTTTGGTACATTGTATTCGACGTTGGAAAATTGCAATTCAAGGGCAATTTCTCCGGTTTCTCTGCTTGAGAGGTTCAGCCTTCGAAAATAAGAAAAATATTCCGAGTCGTTAAGAGGCTGAAAGTCGTCTTGTTCTATAAAAATTTTTCGCGCAGCGGCGGGGTCGTCAAAAGACATTTTGGAGAGCCTGAATGGGTCTGGCTGCATCCAGTAATTGGTTTTGACCTGGGCATTTTCATTGGACAGACGATACAGATCAGCATCCATTTCCCATTGGTAGGGGCCCTTGCCAAAGAACACCGGATTTCCCCAGAGGATAGCCTGTATCATGGAAAGATCAGCGGGCAATTGCAGCATCTGCGTGACATAACTCAACGGTTCGATGGCGTATTGGTTGTTGAACCGATCGATGACATAGACAGAATCCCGGGTGATCAGTACGCGTGCAATTTCAAAGCCAATTTTCCGGACATTCATCCAGATCATGCTGTCTTTTTTGGCGTGTATGGTGCCGGAGAAACTCAGGGACTGGTTTCCATCATTGAATGAAATACGGGTATTGCCACTGAGCCAATCTGCTTGCAACTGGTTCTGAACGAGCCTCCTGAACAACCATTCTTCGTTGATGGTTTCCTCCTTTGTAAGTAGTTTGCTTCCTTTAGGGCTGCAGGAGGACAATAGGATCAGGAATAGCGCTGCACTTGCCGCTAAGAGGCGAAAAAAGAAAAGATTGTTGTTATTCATAGAGTTTTTTATCTGCTATTTTTTTGGAAAGCCATTTGGAACCGCCATTGTTGAGTTTTTGTGCTTTGGTCCAATACTCCAATGCTTTGTCAGGTTCTCCGAGCCGATACCACACATCGCCATAATTTTCGAGGATGAGCGAGGACTTATCTCCTCCTTTTTCCAGAGCATTTTCCAACCACTTTTGTGCTTCAGGATAAGCTTCCTTTCGGGAAAAAAACATGGCGTACCCATGCATGACCTGCGGAGATTGGGGTGCGAGTGCCAGTGCTTCCTTAAAAGCGGACTCGGCAGCAGCCACATCATTCATATTTTGGAGTACTTTCCCCTTCGCTAATAAGACCCTGGGCAGTTGTTGTTTGTCCAGGCTGAAAATGAGTTCTGCTTGTTCGAGTACATCCAGGGCATTTTCAAAATCGCTAAGCTCGCAGGAGGCGATGCCATTGAAATAGTACACCGACCCTTTATTGGGGAAAATATCCAGGGCAAATTCGGTTTGCGTTTGCAGGGCAGCCCATTCTTCGAGTGCTTGCAAACAGTAAAACAGGTTTTCCCACACCATAAAATTGCGATCATCCAGTGCAAGGGTTTTTTCGTAGCGCGACCTGGCTTCTGCCAATTGTCCCGTATTAAAATAAAGATCGGCGCTGGCGGCGAAGGCTTTTGCATCATTGGAATGCACTTTTTCAAGCACGGTGGTTAGGCGTAAGAGGTCAGTAGCCAGTATGTTGTCACCGGTTTCGGCTACCTGTTGCAGGGCCGGCAGGATTTTGGCAATTTTAGCATCTATGCTGATATCTTCCTTTTCAAACAATGGCAGCAGTTCAGATGCAATGCCTTCTGCTGCGGTATTGCTTTTTTCTTGCGCATTTGCTGCCAATGCCAGTCTTGCTTCGTCATCGTAAGGATCTGTTTGCAAAATTGCTTTATAAACAGCCTCAGCATCTTTGGTATTTCCAGTCTCTGTCAGGTAGGAGGCCAGCAGGTGCCGATAATCTGTTTGATAGGGAAAATGCTGGATGAGGTTTTCCAGCTCTTTGATGGCTTTTTTTTCGTTGCCCGCCATTACGTATAATTGGTGCTTGCGCAAAAAAGTTTCTGACTGAGGGCCTGCGGTTTTTTCCCAGTCATCGTACACTTTGATAGCGGCTGTGGGCTCATCATTTTGGATCAACATGAGTGCTTCCCTGAAGTAGTAATCTTTTTCTCTCGGAAAATCTTTCCGGAGGAGAGCGTAGTTAGCGGCTGCTTCGGAAAAGCGACCAAGCTGTTCCAGGTGTAGTGCCAGTGTCTCCCGGTACCAATGATTTGCAGGATTGATCCGAATGGCTTCCTCGAGCAGAGGAATGCTTTTTTCCGGTTCTTCCCTGGCTACATAGATTCGGGCCATTTCATACAACAGGGCATCTTCTTCTTTTTTTTGTGCACGCAACTCTTCCAGAATAGCCAGGGCTTTGTCGTAATTGCCCAGTAGTTTTTCGCGGTTTGCTTCAATCAGTTTTTTTTGAAGGTCCACATCAGTCTGAGCTACTCTGCCCTGAGCTTGCAGTGGAAGTCCGGAAAGCATAAAAAGCAGGGCAAACAGCAGGGAAAAAACTCTGTTCATGGTTGTTTTTTTGTAAAAGGCATATAGCCCTGCAGTACATACTACAGGGCAATGGCTAAAGTTCTGATTTTTTGAACAGATAGTCAACCGCACCGGTTCAACGCGATTGCAACAATCTTATGCTATTCAATAACGGTGACCTTAAGCATATTGGTTCTGTGCCTGTTTTGAATAGGCATGCTACCGGTATTTACAATGACATCTCCGGTTTCGACCTTGCCGGCTGCTTTGAGCAGGTGATTGACATCCGTAATTGACTCATCAGTTGAGGCAAAGCGGTCGTAGTAGAAGCAGCGCACGCCCCACACCAGGTTGAGCGTTGCCAGCATGTGCATTTGATCGGAGAAGATATAGATGAATGCTTTGGGGCGGTAACTGGATACTTTGAAGGCTGTATAGCCGGAACTGGTCATACCAACGATGGCTTTGGCACCAATTTCTTCAGCTGTTTTAGCGGCATTGAAGCAAATCGCATCTGACAGGAAGGTGCGGGATCTTTCTGCAGGTTTTGGACGATGGGCATCAAACTGGAAGTGGAGTTCTGTTTCTTCGATAATGCGGGACATGGCTTCCACTACTTTCGCGGGATGTATGCCTACTGAGGTCTCTCCACTCAACATGACAGCGTCTGCTCCGTCAAGTACAGCATTGGCTACGTCGGTAATCTCCGCACGGGTGGGCGAAGGATTGGTAATCATGCTCTCCATCATCTGAGTGGCAACAATAACAGGTCGTGCTCTCTGAATGCACTTTTTGATGATGTCTTTCTGGATACTGGGCAGTTTTTCCATGGGAACTTCAATGCCCAGGTCACCACGGGCAACCATGATTGCGTTGGAGTGCTTGATAATTTTATCGATGCGTTCTACTGCCTCGGGTTTTTCAATCTTGGCAATAATTTTGGCAGGGTGGTTTGCTGCAGCGATGCGATCACTCAGATCTTTAAGGTCTTTGGGAGAGCGGACAAAAGAAAGTGCGATCCAGTTGACCGGCTGGGTCAGGATAAAATCCAGATCATGCAGGTCTTTTTCTGTAAGGCAGGGAAGAGATATTTTGGTGTTGGGCAGGTTGACTCCTTTGTTGGAAGAAAGCTTGCCTCCAAACTTGACAACAAGTTTTACTGTATCCTTGCCGTTTGTTTCGACTACTTCGAGTACCAGTTTGCCATCATCAATGAGCACGGTTTCTCCCGCCTCAACATCCATGGGAAAACTTTCATAACTCATGTAGATTTTTTCTTTGGTTCCCACACACTTTTCATTGACAAAGGTCAGGATATCGCCGGGAGCTACATCTATGCTACCATTTTCAATTTTTCCTACGCGGAGTTTTGGTCCCTGAAGGTCAGCAAGGATCCCTATGTGCAGGCCGTGTTTTTGGTTGATATAGGTGATCCTGTTGATAACTTCCAGATGCTCTTCATGAGAACTGTGAGAAAAATTGAGGCGGAAAATATCTACTCCGGCTTCGACCAGCCCCAGTAGGTTTTCATAAGAACTGGATGCCGGGCCTACCGTGGCAATTATTTTAGTATTGGATTGATCTTTAATTTGCATCGGTTGATTTTTAAGCTAAGTGTAAAAAACACAATAATTAGGTTGGGTAAAATTAAATTAAAAAGAGCGCATTAACAAAGCAGCTAAATTAAAGAATGTTAATACTCCTGCAGAATATTTTTTTTGCCAGCGAATTTTTGCTGGAATAGAGGGCAAAGCAATAAAGGAGGGATTATTTTTTTGGCGCAAGCCTGAAATTACTACCTGGGGAGGATGCACGGGGGAAAAAAAGAATTAAAAACTTTGGTTATCATTAATCTTCTACTTTATTTTGCAGGAACATTCGTAAACCATTAAACGAATAGTCATGTCTAACATTGCAGAAAGAGTAAGTAAAATCATCGTTGACAAATTGAGTGTTGACGAATCTGAGGTGACACCGGAGGCAAGCTTTACTAATGATTTAGGAGCTGATTCTTTGGACACAGTCGAGCTAATCATGGAATTTGAAAAAGAATTTGACGTTTCAATTCCTGACGAAGAGGCTGAAAATATCCAGACCGTAGGTCAGGCGATTGATTATTTGGAAAATGCTTCAAAAGCCTAAGAGGAGCCCTCAAATTGCCCTCTACTTCTCTCTACTACAAATCCGGAAATTTTCCGGATTTGTAGTTCTTAATCAGATTTGGACCAGGCCTCATACGTTGCTCTCCGCTTCAGGTCCATTCATTCCTAATCAAAGTATATGAAAAGAGTCGTTGTTACAGGATTAGGTGCGCTCACTCCAATTGGAAATACCCTCACTGCTTATCTGGAAGGTCTCCAAAAAGGTATCAGCGGTGCCAATCCAATCACCCATTTCGATGCTTCTGAATTCAAAACCCATTTTGCCTGCGAAATAAAAAATTTTGACCCGGGTACTGTCATTGACAAACGAGAGGTCCGCAGAATGGATAATTTCTCAGTCTATGCCATGGTGGCAGCACAGGAAGCTTTCGAAGATTCCGGCCTGGATGTAGAAAAAATAGATCCGGACAGAGCGGGTGTAATATGGGGTTCAGGTATAGGTGGATTGCGTTCTCTTGAAAAAGAAATTGAAGATTTCACAACAGGAGATGGCACACCCCGCTACAACCCGTTTATGATCCCCAAGATGATTTCGGATATTGCAGCCGGACTCATTTCTATTAAATATGGTTTCAGAGGAGTAAATTATGCTACAGTCTCTGCTTGTGCTTCGGCGTCACATGCGCTGATTAGTTCGCTCGATGCCATTCGTCTGGGGCGCTGCGACGTAATGATCACAGGAGGGTCAGAAGCAGCAGTTACCAAAGCCGGTGTGGGGGGCTTCAATGCAATGAAAGCACTTTCTACCCGGAATGACGATTACCTTACGGCTTCTCGTCCATTTGACTTGGATAGAGATGGTTTTGTACTGGGTGAAGGTGGTGGCGGATTGATCCTGGAAGAATTGGAGCACGCCCAAAAGCGCGGAGCTAAAATATATGCTGAAGTAGTCGGAGGTGGTGCTACAGCGGATGCTTATCACATTACTGCTCCACACCCGGAAGGATTGGGTGCGACCAACGTCATGCGTATGGCATTGCGCGATGCAGGATTGAACCCTGAAGACATTTCTTATGTAAACGTCCACGGTACTTCTACCCCACTTGGAGACATTGCCGAGGTAAAAGCGATTCAACAGGTTTTTGGTGATCATGCCTACAAGCTGAATATCAGTTCTACCAAATCTATGACAGGACACCTGCTCGGAGCTGCGGGAGCGATTGAGGCTATTGCAGGAATACTTGCTATTAACCACAAATTTATACCGCCAACAATCAATCATTTTACGGATGACCCCGGGCTGGATCCCAAGTTGAATTTTACTTTCAACGAGGCTCAGGAAAGGGAAGTAAAAGCTATTCTTAGCAATACTTTTGGTTTCGGTGGCCATAACTCTTCTGTTATCATTAAGCGTTTCGAAGATTAAACGCTTCTCTAATCCCTGTGCCATATTGCCGATAAGATAAATAAGGCAATATGGCACACCCGGGATGCTCCCTTCTGACCGCACTATTTTTTCTTTGGCTTAATTAAAATATCAAAGGCTTTTCATGTACTTTTGGGGGCTATGATGTGGCTAGAAGCTATCTCAATATTGTTTTGAACCCAAAGGATAATTTTGAGCTATCATTCTAAATGCTTTCGTCAGTCATGTCGCTTTCAGTTTAATTCAATCAAATTACCTTGCGCTTTATATTCAGACTATATAATAGGTACTTTTCGCCGGACCGTGATTTTGCCGGAAAGATCAGAACGCTGATCGGATTCACTCCCGTAAATATGGGGATATTCAAACTAGCCTTTTCGCATAAATCTACCGCCTCGGACAAGGCTTATGCAGCGCAAAACAACGAACGACTGGAATACCTGGGAGATGCGGTACTGGGTACCATTGTAGCAGAATACCTTTTTCAGAAATATCCCAACAGCAATGAGGGATTCCTGACAAAAATGCGCTCCAAAATTGTCAAACGCAAAGCGTTGAACAAAATAGGGGATAAAATGGGACTGGATGTATTGCTCCAGGAGTACAATCAGATGCGACTCAGCAGATCCATGCTGGGCAATGCAGTCGAGGCACTTGTGGGGGCTATCTATCTGGAAAAAGGCTACGAAGGAACCCGGCAGTTTGTGGTGCAAAAAATGCTGAGAAGCTACATCAACATTCACGAACTGGAAAGCTACGATGATAACTTTAAAAGCCAACTGCTGGAATGGTGTCAGAAAAATAACCAAACCATCAGCTACAAACTACTCGCCCGATACAAACTCGAAAAAAGAGATCGCTTCAAGGTGGCTGTGTTGGTCAATGGGGAGAGAGTAGCTACCGCAGATGATTTCAATAAAAAAGCGGCTGAACAGACTGCCTCAGAGAAGGCAATGCTCCAGCTGGGAATCATTGCTGAAGAATACGACGATGACGGAGATTGATGCAGTACCCTCAGGTTCGGCTCATCCTTTCCTCAGCCAGCCCCGCTTTGCCGACATGATGCAAGGCGTGGCAGAACTTGATCTCTGGATCAACGACCTCCTTCAGCAGGGCCTCGCCATCCTTCCCGATCAACCACCGGAGTACTGGGAATTTATTTCAAAAAAAATGGTAGACCTCAAACTGCCCGGACTGGGCAGGCGAATCAACCGACTGCATCAGCTGGTTGCCGACCCCGGGGCGCTTTCTTTCTCAGATATCTTGAGCGAACTGGCAGATATTGGTCTGCTCATCCGAAGTTTTGGAAGAATTGACCAGCTTCCTGTACCCATGCAACGAGAAATTTTGCAGCAACTGGGGTGGAACGTCAAAAAAGACGAACTCGAGCCCATTCGACCTGTACATGACCACTGGCTGGTTATGGGTGTTTCGGAGGGTGAGGAGGATAAGTTGCGCTTGCGCAAAACCTGGCTTTGGCCTTATGCGAGTTCCCGTCCTGCCTTACTGCTCGAATTCGCCTGGGGCAAACAGCCCTTTTCTCCCCCTCTGGAAGTGGGCAGACTGGTGCAGGCTGATATGACCTTTTACCCGGGAACCTTCTCTTTTCGGGTACAGGCAGGTGAGATACAGGATTCCGGTTTGCATGCTTTTAAATCAGAAATAGGCGACAATTCTATCCGGACTTTTCTACATCGCTATGGCCAGGTAGGTGCCCGCAATCCATGGATAATTGATTTTCCTGTTGTGTTAAACGAGGTTTTACCGGTATATTGTAAGGGAAATTTTGTGATAGTGGACAGGGAGAGAAATAGGGTTCCGCTGAAGATTTCAGAAACCCAGATGTGGCGATTGATGTTGTTGTCTGCCGGAAACCCGCTGTCGCTTTTTGGAGAATGGGATGGGGAAGCGCTTGCTCCCATCAGCATTTTGGGAGGACAAGAAGTGTTGCCTCTGGAATTATCCTGTTTGTAAAAAAAACTTAAGTATGAGTGAGTTCAAACAAGTAATCATTGATGGATGGCATAAAATGCTGGAACGCATTCGAAAATTTTTTCTGGTTTTTTTACTGCTTGTTGTCGCAGGTGGTGGAATGTACGTCTGGGTTTGTAACTGGACTTACAGCTCTGGCAGTCGGGCAGGATACCTGATCAAGGTTTCAAAGAAAGGAGTAGTCTTTAAAACTTTTGAGGGAGAATTAAGCCTCGGAGGATTGCAAAGCGACCCACAGTCCGGTACTTTCGGGAATATCTGGGAATTTTCCATTCAGGACAGAGCCTTTTACCAAAGGCTACAGGGCTACGAAGGCAAATACATTAAACTAAAGTATCGGGAGGTGTATAAGATCATGCCCTGGCAGGGAAAAACCAATTACCTGGTTTACGACCTGCAACCCGTAGAGTAGCTTGCCATGTCTGATACTTTCTCGCTTGAAAATTTTTTTGCCGAAGGCATGAATGCACTCAAAAAGGCAGCAGTAGAGCCTTCGCATCCTTTCCGCATTCCTGTGCTTGGGACAGTAGCTCAGGGAGTACCTTCGCTGCGTTCGGTGATTTTGCGCGATTTCCTGGAAGAACCTTTCAGTCTGGTATTCTTTACTCACGCGGCCTCTCCCAAGGTTTACGATATGCTTCAAAATCCGGTGATTGCCTGCTGTGCGTATGATGCCGGGGCAGGCCTCCAGCTGCGGATGAATGGAACTTCAAAAGTTCATCGGCAGGACTCGGTCGCCCGAAAATACTGGGCCACCGTACCTGAGGCTCGCTATGCTGATTACGACCACGATACCCCTCCAGGCAAGCCTTTGCCAACAGTACCGGATGGAGGTTTGGGCAAAGCCTTGGACAGGTTTTTTACAGTCATTGTAATGGAGATCAACGAAATAGATATGTTGTTGATCAGACGAGACGGCCATCAAAGAGCCATTTTTTCAAAAGCTGCCGCCGGTTTTGATGGAATGTGGGTGCAACCTTGATTTTTTTGCGAAAATTCGCTGAATTTTTCGCACCCCCTCTTTTATTTGTGTTTGCTTTCCCTTATTTTTAAGCGAAAATTCGCTGAAAATAAAAAATACTGCCATGTCAACAACTACTCCATCCACAGTCAAGCCTCTCGCCGGAGGCGAATTTTTGATCAAAGACGAGCGACCTGAAGTATTGTTCATTCCGGAAGAGATGAACGAAGAACAGGCAATGATTCAAAAAATGACCAGGGACTTTGTAGAGAAGGAAGTCATTCCCCACACTGCCCGGGTAGAAAAGCAGGAAGAGGGTTTTGTAGCTTCACTGCTGGAGAAGGTGGGAGAATTGGGACTGCTGGGTGCGGATATGCCTGAAGTTTACGGAGGGATGGCGCTGGATACTCATACCAATACCATCATCAGTGATGCGATAGGACCTGCAGGTTCTTTCAGTGTTGCTTTTGCAGCCCATACGGGTATCGGTATGTTGCCTATTTTGTATTTCGGGACAGAAGCACAAAAAGAGGAATACCTTCCCAGGTTGATTACAGGTGAACTGAAAGCAGCTTACTGTCTGACTGAGCCGGGTTCTGGTTCTGACGCTCTGGCAGCCAAAACGAGAGCTGATTTGAGTGCAGATGGAACCCACTACGTCCTCAACGGACAAAAAATGTGGATAACCAACTCCGGCTTCGCTGATATATTCATTGTTTTTGCACAGGTAAATGGAGATCAGTTCACCGGTTTTATCGTAGAAAGAAACAGTGAAGGGCTTACGCTCGGAGCAGAAGAAGATAAAATGGGGATCAAGGGTTCCTCTACCCGCCAGGTCTTTTTTGAAAATGTCAAAGTCCCTGCAGATCAGATGTTGGGAGAACTTGGAAAGGGACACCTGATTGCTTTCAATTCTCTTAACATTGGACGTTTCAAATTGGCAGTAGCTTGTAATGGAGGTGCCAAAAAGAGTGTGGCTTCTGCTATACAATATGCCAATGAACGCATCCAGTTCAAGCAGCCTATCGCAAACTTCGGTGCCATTAAATTCAAATTGGCAGAACAAGCCATCAGAGTCTTTGCTACAGAAAGTGCTGTTTACAGGGTCTCCAGCTTGTTGGAACAACAAAAAGACCAGTACCGCGAGGCAGGAGACAGTTCTGAAATGGCGCAGCTCAAAGCGGCAGAAGAGTATGCCATTGAATGTGCTTTGTTGAAAGTATTGGGTTCTGAAACCCTGGATTTTGTGGTAGATGAAACTGTCCAGGTTCACGGTGGAATGGGATTCTCAGAAGAGGGTACGGCAGCCAGAGCTTATCGGGATGCCAGGATCAACAGGATCTTTGAAGGAACAAACGAAATCAACAGGCTTTTGTCGGTAGACATGCTTTTCAAACGCGCACTCAAAGGGTTGATTGATATAGTCGGGCCGGCCTGGGAAGTACAAAAAGAACTGGCAGGCATGCCATCCATGGAATCCCCGGAAGGAACATACGGCTGGGAAGAAAAAGCAGTCAAGGAGTTCAAAAAGGCTGTTTTGATGGTGGCAGGGGCAGCGGCCAAGTTGCAAATGGATGGTCAGTTGAATTTGAAAGAAGAACAGGAAATTGTGATGAATATTTCCGATATGATGCTGGATACTTTTGTGAGCGAGTCCCTGTTGCTCCGGGTTAAAAAATTGCGTGACCACCATGGTGATGCTGCCAAACAAGATCAGTACGATGCCATGCTAAGGGTCTTTTTGCATGATGCTACTGCAAGAATCACCAAAAATGGTTCTGACGCCATTGCTTCTTATGCAGATGGTGATTTGCAGCGCACCTTGTTGATGGGCTTGAAGCGCTTCACAAAATACCCGCCTGTTAATGTAAAAGAGCAACGCAGGATCATCGCCGATGCTCTTATTCAGGCAAATGATTATTGTTATTGAGAAAAGTCCATGTACATCTGCCCTTTCTTCGGAAAGGGCATTTCATTTTCCCCAAAAAATGCACTATATATCACAGCATGGAAAGACTCTGACAAGATGCGGCCGCTCATAGAGCGGCCGCTTGTTTTTGGAGTTATACAAGGTTCAACTGCAATCACAAAGGATCACAGTCTACCAAATTTCAGGGTTTCTCTCTTTTAAAATGTAGCTTGTTTTACTTATATTGTATTTAATTTTATTGAATATCAATAATTCGTAATGAGCTTGAGGGCAGATCAGTTACAGGGTACGCTGTTGGAGCAGATCATTGCTTCTTTTGAAAAGAAGTCCGAGGGGGTAGAAAAGTTATGTGAATTGCTTAATCTGGGCAAAGACGCCGTTTATCGTCGCCTGAGGGGAGATACCCTGCTTACCCCTGAAGAGATTGGTGTTTTGGCGAGCGCCTATGGCATATCTGTTGACAACCTGATTTTCCGCAATACAGACAGCGTTATTTTTACCATGAATGCCATTTCCGGCAAGATCGTCTCTTTTCAGGGTTTTTTTGAGGACTTGCGGGCTAATATACAGGATTTTGGACTGCTTCGCGATGCCTTTACCTATTCTGCTTCGAACGAGATTCCCCTATTTTATTACTTTTTCTATCCGGATTTATTGGAGTTTAAACTCTACGTTTGGGGCAAGCACATCTGGGATTTTGGCTATCTGACCAACGCTCCTTTTCGCAAAAACCTCGTTTCACCTGATATTCAACGCATGGGCAATCAACTGATGCAGAGCTGGCTTAGGCAGGATTGTGCAGAAATGTGGAGCATCAACGTTTTTGATAACACCCTGAACCAAATTGAATTCCATGCTTCCATGGGAGGTTTCGAAGATTTTTCTGATGCTTTTGCACTCTGCGATGCCTTGAGCAGTCTCTCTGACCATTTGTATCAAATGGCGGAGACCGGTAAAAAATTTAAGCCGGGAACTTACCCCGGAGCAGGTAGTAATTTTGAGCTTTACCACAATGAGATGGTTTCTGCTAATAATACCATCTATCTGACTTCACCTGCTGTACGGGTAGTGTACCACACCTTTGGCAGTCCTAATTTCATTAGAAGTACAGATCCTCGGGTTTGTGATTTTATTGAAAACTGGATAAAGACCATATTGCAAAAGTCCATTCAGATCAGTACCCGGGCAGAAGGAGAGCGCCAGCGATTCTTTCAGGTAGTCAATCGACGCATAGAGTTGACGCGCAAACGTCTGGAGCTCTTTGCTGAAAGTTTATAGGTTGTCTGCCAGCCAGGATCTGATTGCCTGATCTCCCTGATGGCGCAGTTCTTCGGGTACATCCAGTTGTTTGCGAGCTCGCATATCTATCAGGATAGCCAGACCGCTTGCATCACGTAAAATGAGGTACGCTTCATTTAGCGAGAGCATATCTGAGTCTGCCTTCAATTCAATGGGAGCTTCGAAAAGCGGATTGATTTGCAGGGTACCTGCCTCAGTATCATAAACGGGCATCAATGCCTGGAAGCCACCGGAGGCAGAGGGAAGGAGGAAAAGGGAATAAAAGTTTGTTGTTTCAGGATCCTTAAATTCGCTGAGTGGCAACACTTCAGCAGGGTTTTCAGCATCGCTGAGATCGTAAGCAAAAGCGCCGAAATCAGCAGCGTGCCCAAGGAGGTACAGTTCCCAGAGTTCGAGTCGTTGAATGGAACCGGATAGGGAATCCCTGCCAGGTCTTTCGGAAGCAAATACGGGAGTGAGCGGTGGCAGCAGCCTGCCTGAGAGCACATCATAACAATACACATCAGAAGCTCCTCTGATGGCGACCATTTTGCTGCTGTGGTTGTAATTAATTTCAGCTAGAAAATAAGGTAGGTCAGGTCTTTTGTTAACAGGCAATACTTTTCGCTCCAGCAAAGCACAGTCGGAGGTACTGTAAATTTCCAGTATACGATGACTTTCGCCGTGTTCGGGATCCAAAGTAGCAGAGTCAGCTTTCAAAACCAGTTGCCTTGCAATTTCCTTTAGCAGAATGCTATTGCCGGGTAGTATGTTTCCATCGATTGCGCAAGTATCCGGAGCAGGTAATTCCAGGATGGCGAAGTCTTGTTGGGAAACAGAGGGGGCATTTGTGCAACTCTGAGCGAGGGCGAAAGAAAACAAAAGTATGAGACCGGAAAGCTGTTTCATTTTTTATTTAAAGTTAAGGTTTTTCAGGCAGATCCGCCGAAAAATAACCGGTAGCCTCTATTGTACCTTCCTGTTTTAGGGGGCATTTGGCTTGAAAGCATCATTCGGAATAAATAATTATTAAATATGTTTTGGAAAAAATAAAAAATGGATAATGCTGGTTAATTCCTGCATAATCACGGCTTTTTCATCTTGCTACCTTCAAGGTTCATTTTGACCTGAAACTCTATTAAAAAGCAAGATTATGAGGAAAAATTTACCTATTTTATTATTACTGCTGACATTGCTGTCTTTCTACCCTGTTTTTGGGCAGGAGGGCACAGTGGTTTACGATTTTCGCGACGGTACTGTTGTGAGTGCGGGAGGGAGTAGTGATGGGACACTCACACTTTCCGGTAATTATGGTTATCACAGCACCAATTATGGTCTCAATATGAAGGTTGCTGGTGAGATTGCCATTCAGGTTGGAGGAAGCTGTACGGTACGCTTTGTAGGTTCCAAACATTCCGGACTTACCATGTCGGGTACTGCTGCAACGGAAGGTGATTTGGGAACCCAAAACACCAAGGTTGTCAACGATCTGTCCGATGTTTTTGATTTTGTGTATTCAGGGGCTGCAGGAACCCTCACTTTTAAACTATTGCCCGGGTCAGGGAATGACCTGTATCTTCCTGAAATTTCAGTCATTCCTGCGCAAGCAGGTGCGGCAGTAGCAAGTCCGGAAAAAAACATCGTTTATTATTTCGATCTGAGAGATGGAAGCATCATCCCAACTGATACAGACGGCAAATCAGATTTGTCGGTGGGTTTGATGGAAGTTCTGGTGGGTACCAGCAATGCTTACGGGTATAACGGCACACAGCATGGCTCTGTCCTGAAAACAGGCAACCAAATCAGGTTAAAAGTGGCCGGCAACACCCGCATTCGGGTAGGGGGCAGTATTTATTCCAATGGAACGATTACGGTTTCATCGGAAACCGGAAACTTCGATCAGTTGTCTCAGGCTTCTGCCACGACAGGGAACTTTGGCAATGACGGTTCTACGGTAGACTTTCTCTATGCCGGGGAAGCAGGTACAGTAAATCTGGCTTTTTCCGGAACCAATTACATTCCCTACATAGAACTTGCGCCTGTACCTTTTGAGGTCGTCCTTACGCCTTTCAGGCAAAAAGCAGGCAGCATTCGTTTGAATGATACTGATATAGGCATCACCACAGGAGAAAGGACCGGAGAAGCAGCACAGATTACCCTGAGTGAAGGTACTGTGTTGCACGCTACAGACGAACTGGCATCTATTTTGATTAATCTGGGAGGTAAAAAGCCTGCTGATTTTAGCCCTGAATTTTCAGGTGACATTCAATCGGTACAGGCTGCTGGTGATTCCTTGCTGATAACTTTCAGCGATTCTACCTCCAATCCTTTGGGTTATATTCTGGACATCAAAGACAATAGCGTACAGGCAACGGCTGAAGCCGGAAAAACCTATACCTACCACTTTTTTGATGGTTCTGAGCTGCCTCAGATCAGTTACCAGGAATTGCGCTACCCTACCTTTGTATCCAGAGATGGTATCCTTACCATCAACAGCAACAATGCCGATGCTGCGTTGCAGTTCGGATATCACGATGCGACCCATGGTGGGGTATTTTTTCCCGGCAATAGTTTTGAATTTCCGGTGTCAGGTGATGCCATTGTCACTTTCATTGTAGATACTTACGGGAGAGCTACGGATGCCATTTTTGAAATTCGCGATCAGGCTGGCAACCTTTTGGGTACGATAGCAGGACAAAACATAGGCGGAGCCGATGGGTTTCCCAGCAATTTTGCCTATGAAGGCCCGGAGGGCAGGCTGGTAGCAACCTTGCTCAGTGAGTCTTTTCCTACAGCTGAAATCTATATTCATGGGATGAGCATAGAAAATGCGCCTGCTACAGAACCTTCCAATGGCAAAACAGATGTATGGGATTTTGGAGCGGAAGCACTGGATACGCTTGTTTACAACAACCAGCTTTCTGTTGAGGCGATCAATGCATGGTACGATCCGTCGATTGCAGTGGGAAGCAAGGGCAATGTCCTTCCCGGGAGCTTCAGTGCAGGAGTACTCTCATGGACCGGAGGTGGCAACGATCGGCTTCGAACCATCAATACGGAGATTACCCGCTATGACGAGAATATAAGTTCTGCACCCGGATATACGGGGCGCATTTATGTGAATTCTGGCGCAAACAGCGGACGATACCTGAGTCTGGCGCTGGATGAAGACGATGAAGTTACCCTGATTACCAAAACGGATGCCGGAGGTACCATCAATTTTGAATACGTGGCTGATCCTGAAACGCAAAAAGAGCAGGTTCCCATTTCCAGCAACCTGACTGAATTGAAATTTGTTGCCAAAGCAGCAGGATCCTACCGCATTTATGATACCCAGGGCAAACCCAGTTACTACAGAATCTACCGAAAAGATGCTCAGTACATTGACCTCTCAGGAGCCATAGACCTCGCTGCAGCTCCCGGTATTCCGGCTGATTACGGACTGGTTTTCACGAATGATGCAGGAAAGCAATGGATGGCTGCAGTCAATGGAAGCAGTTATGCCATCCGCCTGCCTGCAGGCAATCATTTTACTGTAAGTCTGAGTGACGCCAACGGTTATATTGTAGCTTCCGGCGAAAACCTGGAGCTCACAGATTCTACCATTACGCACGATCTGGTACTTGCCAAAGTTGAGCTATTTACCATGAGTGGAGCCATAGAGGGTTTGGGTTCGCTTCTATCTTCACTTCAGTTGTCATTTGACACAGATCCGTCTGAGAACCGTATTTATGTTCCCAAAGCGGAAATTGATTCAGAGGGGGGGACCTATTCCGTATCGTTGGAATCAGGAGTTGCTTATACCATCAGTGCGGAAGGAGTCAATGATTACTTTATTCCTGATGCGACCGTCACTCTTGCCGGTGCTGACACGGTAAGAAACATAGTCTTTGAAATCAAGCCTTTGTACGCTGTTGACATACAGACAAGCGGTCTGACTGATGAGGCAAAAGCAGGTCTCGAGCTTACTTTTAGCAACCTGAATGAAGTGGGTTATGTCTATACTTTTCTACCCGGCATGGACATCATGCTTCGAAGTGGCGTTTACGCCATCAGCCAAAGCGGAGTTGACGAATTTCCTGTAGAGTTGGCGCTGACGTCTAATCTGACAATATCGGATCAGCCTGCGGCAAAAAATCTGACTTTCAATCCAGTCACGCGATGGTCTTTTGACGACAAGGTAATAGCAAATGGTACCCCGGCTTATAAAGGCTTGTTGTTGAGCGGAGATGCCTACAATGAAGTAGCGAAGGGCCATCTTGCGACAAAAGCGGGAGCTGAAATCAAGGTTCCGGCAGATCCGGGAGAGAAAATCACGGTGAGCTATTACTACGCGGCAAACTTTAGCATAGATGGAGGGACAGCGGTCACCACAAACTCCCAAAGTACAAGTGTCGTAGAGAGTGTGGATTACATTTATCAAGGAGATGCAAGTGGCTATGTAACGCTTACGGCAGGTGGCGATGGGACCACTACCTATTTTACCGAAATCAGCCGCTCGCCTTATATTTCTTACGCGGCGACCTTAACGGTAGGTCCTGATAAGGATTACCAAAGCATCAATGCAGCTCTGGAAGCTGTGCGCAACATGGACAGGGCGGAAGGTGAGCGTGTGACTATTCTCATAGATCCTGGAAATTATGAAGAAATGCTGGTAATAGACAGACCCGATATCACCCTTAAAAATGCTGCGGTGGTGCCGGATATTGCCCTGCTCAACAAAGGAGTGGATATAGGTGCCGGAGCTGTGCGCATCACTTCCTATTATGGGCATGGTTATCATTATTATAGCATGAACAATCAAAAGTGGGATGCGGAGGTCTTGCGTGTAAACAAAGAAAATGGCTACTATTCTTATGGAAACAAGGGAGCGGGTACTACCAATCAATCTTACTGGAATGCAACGGTAGTTGTTTTTGCCAACGGCTTCGAAGCTGACGATATCATCTTTGAAAATTCTTTTAACCAGTACATTTCTCAGAAAGAATCGGAAGACATCGTTGTGATGTGGGAAGTGGGTGGTAAGGGTATTCGCCCTACAGACTATGGCAATACAGCCGTGCAAGACCGTACTTATGTTGAGCGGGCTGCAGCGTTGGCAATTGCCAACAATGCAGACAAGGTCGTACTAAACAGGTGCAGGGTAGTTGGACGCCAGGATTCCTTTTTTGGCGGATCCGGCGCCAGGGTTGTAGTGTACAAAGGAGCTCTGATGGGAGCTGTAGATTATATCTTCGGAGCTATGACGGCAGTGATGTACAAAACGGATCTGGTGATGAATACCAGTGATGCAAGTAGCGATGCCGCTTACCTTACGGCTGCCCAGCAGAGCAGTGGTCGGGGCTATCTGATGTACGAATGCAGGGTTACCTCTACTGAGCCCGAAGTCGAAACTGCGTCTTTGTACCGCGCCAAACCTGGATATTTCGGACGCCCCTGGCTGGCGGGCACCAGTGAAGTTGTTTTTTACAATACAACAGTAGAAACCAGCAATTACCCCGGGTATGAGGGCAAATCCCTCATTCAGCCCCTGGGCTGGCAAAACACGCTGGGGGGAGAATCTTCGGGTATGTATGAATTTGGTACTACAGAGGTTTCCGGCGAAGACAACAGCACTGCAAGGGCCTCCTGGGCAACCTTGCTGAGTGAAGCGGTGCTAGCGGACGGAACGGCCATCCTGCCTTTTAATTTTACCAAAGGCAACGATGACTGGGACCCCCTGCCGGTACTGATTGAAAAAGACATAGTCTCCTCTTCACGAGCAATTCCACAAAATCATGTGAAGGTTTATTCGGCCAATGACCGCGTTTATCTTTCAAATATCGATAGCAAAACGCAGGTACAGGTATTCCAAATCAGCGGGCAGTTGTTGCGAGCTTTCCCTGTTTATGGAGAGTACGATTTTTCCCTTCCTGCGGGAATATGGGTTATCAAGGTTGACAACAAGGATGGCACCCGTGCTGTCAAGGTAATTACGTTTTAAGTTAGATGATCTTTTGTTCCCGACTCTCATGAAAGGGAGTCGGGAACTTTTCCCCTCTTTTCTCTTCCAAATTACTTACTTTGGGTTTTCATGTCTCAACAATCCTAATCCCTTGCAGTGATTATGCGGTATTTTCTTTCTCTGTTTTTTTATGGCTGGAGTATCTTTTTTTCTGGAGAAGCATCGGAAGGCAATCATCCGGAGGAGTCGAACTGTTCCGGATCTGATGTTTTTGTGATAGATCAGACCTTTGGAAGAGGATCGGTGGATCCCTGGATTTTCGGTTTTTCTTTTGGTTCCTCCTATGCAGAGGATCAGGAAGCACCTTTGGGTATTGGTTCTTTTGCAATTACCCACGGAAGTGATTCCTGGAAGGTACCGGAAGAAAGCTGGCTGGATGTAGGAGATCAAAGTGGCATTTCTGATGCTTACATTTTGCTCATGCGCGGGGGACAGTCTCCCGGAGCGGTATGGGAAGTGCGCACAGGTGTCTGTCCGGAACAGGAGCACGAATTTTTGGTGGATGTCATCAACCTGGCTGATACTACAGGGGCGATGCTTCCGGCACCTGAATTGGATTTGCTGGTCAATGGAAGCACGGTGGGCAGTTTGGGAGCGATCCCTCAGGATGGTCGTTGGCATACCTATGCCTTTTCATTTTTTCCGCCTGCCGGCGAAAAGGAATTTACCCTTTCCCTTTTTAACCGTACGACGGGGATAGCGGGTAATGACTTTGCGCTGGACAATCTGTTGCTGCAATCCTGTGGACCGGTAGTGACGGTTGGTGAAACCACTCCGATGGCTCATTGCATAGGGGACAATTTTGAGTTATGGGTACAAACAGACAATTTCTTTCCTGACCCTTATTACATTTGGGAAATTTCTGCCAATGAGGGGCTGGATTACCTCCCTTATGGCGATGTCACACGTGAAAATACCCTGCAGGTGACAGACCTGCCCCCCAATGCACAGTTTCGCGTGGGCGTAGCCGCTTCTGAGGAAAGCCTGGGAGGAGGGTGCATTGCGTATTCGGATCCTGTGGTATTGGAATACCAGCCGATTACTGTTTGCAGTGGGGATATCACAGCTTTGGGGGCACTTTGTGAGGGAGTATTGGGTGAAAACATCATTTTGGATGGAGATTTTGGCGCGGGAAGTGCCAATGTACTCACTCCGGATCCTCAATTCGCTCCGGGATATACCTATCAGGAAAGCCCTCCTCCCAACGATGGTTTTTATACCATCACCAACAATACGACCAGTTGGGGAGATTTTGCCGTAGGCTGGCTCGATTTTGAAGACAACAGTCCGGATCCGGAGGGTTACATGATGGTAGTCAATGCCACCGCCGGACAGACAGGCTTGTTTTTTGAGCGCAGCGTCGAAGTTTGCGAAAACACGACCTATCAATTTGCCATAGACGTAATCAATGTGCAGCCTGCCGGCAACAACTTCATCCTGCCCAATCTCGCTTTTCTGGTTAACGGACAGCCGGTTTATGCTACGGGCAGTGTTCCCGAAGACGAACAGTGGCATACCTATGGATTTACCTTTACCGTGGCTCCGGGAGTTACGGAGTTGCAGCTGGCCTTGCGCAACAATGCTCCCGGTGGCATAGGCAATGACTTTGCCCTGGACAATATTTCTCTCAAACCCTGTGGCCCGGAACCTGTAGCCAGCTATGAGCCGGTTTGTTTGGGCAACCCTGTAATATTTGAAGCTAAGGTAGGGCTGGAGGGCTATTCCATTCAATGGATACAGAGTCTTGATGGAGGTCTGAACTGGTTGGTGTTGGAGGGGGAGACCGAAATGCTGCTTGAGCTTGTCGATCCTCTACCGGGTACGCAGATTGCTTTTCGGGTAGCAAGTAGCGAAGCACAGCTGGAGTTGGCTTCCTGCAGGGTTCAGTCAGACCCGGTAACCCTTACTTTTTTGCCTCCGCAAGACATATTGATTATTCCTGCCGATCCCGGTGTTTTGCTTGCAGGAGAAAGTGTGCAACTGGGTGTGGAGTTGGATTTCAGCCCTGCATCAGTTTCCTGGACCCCTGCAGAAGGTTTGAGTTGTACCGATTGTCCTGACCCTATAGCGATGCCTGTGAGGACTACGGAATACAGCATAGATGTTCTTGACCAAAGCGGCTGCACTTCGACTGCGGCCATCACCCTTGTGGTAGAAGGCAAGCAAAGTGCCGTTTACATCCCCAACGTCTTTTCACCCAATGGCGACGGAGTCAACGATGGGTTTGCGATTTTGGGCAATGAACAGGTAGCGCAAATCGATCGCCTGCTGATCTTTGACCGTTGGGGAGGATTGGTATTTCAGAGGGGATTGCATTACCCCGGTGATCCGGAAGGAATATGGGATGGAACGCAGGGAGGAAACCCCTGTAATCTGGGGGTATATGTCTATTTTGCGGAGCTCACTTATACCGATGGAACTTCCGGAATATTTAAGGGGGAGGTGGTGTTGGTGAGTAGTAAACCGTGAACTGCTCACGGTTTACGGTTCACTGCTCACCGTTTTCCTACAACGCTCTCAACAAGTTGTTCATATCTACCTTGTCTCTGATGATGCCTTCCAGTGCACTGATGGGCACTCTTTCCTGCACCAGAGTATCGCGATCCCGGATGGTAACAGTATCATCTTCGAGGGTATCAAAGTCTATGGTGACACAGTAAGGGGTGCCGATGGCATCTTGTCGTCGGTAGCGACGGCCGATGGCATCTTTTTCGTCGTATTGGCATTGGAAAGAGAATTTGAGGCGGTCAAAAACTTCTCTTGCCTTTTGTGTGAGTTCTTCTTTGTTTTTTAGCAGCGGAAGAATGGCACATTTTACCGGAGCAATAGCAGGATGTAGTTTCATTACCGTTCTGGTAGAATCCTTGCCCTCGGCATCGGGTACAGTTTCTTCCTGAAGGGCTTGGCTCAAAGTTGCCAGGAACATGCGATCACAACCAATAGAAGTCTCAACTACATAAGGAATATAGCTTTTCTCTTCTTCGGGATCGAAGTATTGCATTTTTTTGCCAGAGAAAGCCTCGTGGCTTTTCAGGTCAAAGTCTGTACGAGAGTGAATGCCCTCAAGTTCTTTGAAACCAAAAGGAAAATCAAATTGTATGTCAACAGCTGCATTGGCGTAGTGTGCCAGGTTGTCGTGGTCGTGGAACTGCAGTTTGTCCTCAGGAGTACCGAGTGCGCGGTGCCACTTCATGCGGAAATCTTTCCAAAATTCATACCATTGCATTTCCTCCCCTGGTTTGACAAAAAATTGCATTTCCATTTGTTCAAACTCCCGCATGCGGAAGATGAACTGGCGGGCAACGATTTCGTTACGGAATGCTTTTCCAACCTGAGCTATCCCAAAAGGAATTTTTTGTCGGGTAGTTTTTTGTACATTGAGGAAGTTGACAAATATACCCTGAGCCGTTTCCGGTCTGAGATACAATTTGGATTCTTCCCCGGCAATGGTACCGAGTTGGGTGGAGAACATCAGGTTGAACTGTCGTACTTCGGTCCAGTTGCGGGAACCGCTTTCCGGGCAGGTGATATCGAGATCAACAATCAGTTGTTTCAAGCCGTCCAGGTCACCATCGGTCATGGCAGTAGCCAGTCTTTCGGTTATTTCGGCAATTTGCTTGCTGTATTCCAGTACCCGGCCGTTGGTTTCAAGAAACTGAGCTTTGTCGAAGGCTTCACCAAAGCGCTTTTCAGCTTTCTTGACCTCTTTGTTTATCTTTTCCTGTATTTTTTGGATATGGTCTTCGACCAAAACGTCGGCACGGTAGCGTTTTTTGCTGTCTTTATTGTCGATCAAAGGGTCATTGAAAGCATCTACGTGTCCGGAAGCTTTCCATGTTTTGGGGTGCATAAAGATAGCAGCATCCAATCCTACTATGTTTTCGTGCAATTTGGTCATGGATTCCCACCAGTATCGTTTCAGGTTGTTTTTAAGTTCCACTCCATACGGGCCATAATCGTACACGGCGCTCAGGCCGTCATAGATTTCACTGGAGGGGTAAACAAAGCCATACTCTTTGCAATGGGCTACTATCTTTTTGAATTGTTCAGCTTGTTGCGACATAACTTGAAATTAACTAGGTATCCTTGATTTGGCTGCAAAGATCGCAAAAATACTTTTGCCTTGCATATTTATAAGGAATAAGCGCCTATCTTTTTGGTCAAGAGCAGCACAGGGTGAAAGATGAAGTTTAAGGAGTTCACACCAGAAAGGGGTTGGTTTTTCGTTCGTGGCCTATGGTAGTGGCAGGGCCATGACCGGGGTACACGACCACCTGATCTCCCAGGGTGAAAAACTCATTCCTGATGCTTTCCAATAATACATCCATGTCTCCTCCGGGCAGATCTGTTCGACCCACGCTTCCATTGAACAACACATCTCCTGCTATCAGGATGTCTGAATTTTCACTAAAGAAGGACACACTGGCCGGAGAGTGGCCCGGTGTAAACAGGATGTCCAGTTTTGACTGCCCGAAGGCGATGGACTGCCCGGGTTGAAGCAACCGGGTGGGATTGGGAGAGGGTTTGGTATAAGGAATGCCATACATGCGACAGACTTCAGGTACAGCGTCCAGTACAGGGATCTCTCCCTCGTGAATGGCCAGCTCCAATTGGTAGGTTTCCGCTACAAAAGCATTGCCAAAGACGTGATCCAGGTGGCAATGGGTATTGTACAGACCGACGGGTTTTAAATTCAGGCGGGAGATTTCCCGGACAAGATCTGCTTCTTCGGAAGTTTCCCAGCAACCGGGATCAATGATGATGCACTCGCCGGAGTCATCGTAGAGGATATAGGTGTTTTCCTGAAATGGATTGTACGTTTTACACAAAACCTGAATCATAAGTTGGATAAAATTTTTGGCCGCAAGGCCTAAACAAGGGTTAAAAAAGAGATATAATAGAATTTTTTTTTGAAAAAAATTATCTTGAAGGTACAAAACCTATCGCCGGGAAAGTGTTATAACAATATAGTTTTCTACTTCCGGTACGTGCTCCAAAAATAAAGGGTATGCAAAAAATTTTCAGACTCCTTTCGCTTGTATGGCTGTTTTTCTTTTCCGGGGAAGCAATCGCACAGATATCAGATGTGCAATTTGGTAAAAACAGGGTGCAATACCACCGCGATTTCGATGAATGGGCACAATATGAGAGCGATAATTTTATAACGTACTGGTATGGAGAAGCCCGAAACATAGGCCAGGCCAGTCTACAGTTTGCGGAATACGATTTCGCAGAAATCCAACGATTGCTGGAGCATCGCATCAATGAAAAGATTCAGATCATTGTTTATACAGATCTTACAGATCTGAAACAGAGCAATATAGGTTCTGAAGAAACCTTTACCAATACAGGGGGACTGACCAAAATCGTCGGCAATAAGATCTTTGTTTATTTTGATGGCAACCACCTCAATCTTCGAAAGCAGGTACGTGAAGGAATAGCCAATGTTTACCTGGATGCCATGCTTTTTGGCTCCAATATTCAGGAAATCGTACAAAATGCAGTACTGCTCAATCTGCCTGACTGGTTTAAGGAAGGACTTATTTCTTATGTAGGCGAAACCTGGAATACGTCGTTTGACGGTCAGCTAAGAGATGCCATACTAAGTGAAAGTTTCGAAGGCTTTGAAGCCTTGGCCAAAGTCAAACCCCGCCTCGCCGGTCATTCCCTGTGGTATTATATTTCTGAAAAATACGGCAAGCGAACGGTTTCCAACCTCTTGTACCTGACCCGGATCAATCGAAATACTGAAAACGGCTTCCTTTATGTATTGGGCAGCAGTTTTCCTGCCATCATCAGAGAATGGACTGCCTATTTTGAAGCCCGGTACAAGGGCGAGGCACAGTTGCTGGCACAGCCGGAGATGCAGCAGGTTCCTATCAAAAACAAGCGAAACCTGCCGGTCAATCACTTTCAGTTGAGTCCCGATGGTACCCGTGCGATCTATGTCACCAATGAGATAGGGCAGTACAAAGTTTATTTACAGGATCTCCAGACCAACGATCGCAAAGTTATCTTTAGGGAGGGCTTTCGCAACGCTTTTCAGGCTACAGATTACAATTACCCCATGCTCGATTGGAGTCCCAACAATACTGAAATTGCCATTTTATACGAGAAAAGAGATCGGCCCCGCCTGATGATTTACGATGTGAGCACAGGTGACTCTAATGTAGAAGATCTTGCATCACGCTATCAGCGCATTTATTCGATGGATTATGCCAATCCCAATATGCTGGTTTTTTCCGCGGCAGCGGGAGGACAGTCAGATATCTTTTTGTATTACATCAACAACAGACAGTCTCAGCGGATTACGAGCGATTTTTACGATGACCTGGATGCGGCTTATGTACGGGTAAATGACCAGCCCGGCATCATTTTTTCTTCCAACCGAACCAGTCCTTTGTTGAAGTCGGTGAGTATGGATACCATTCTGCCAATAGAGACTTTTGACTTGTATTATTACGATTTGGCAAACCGAAGTGCTGAACTGGTACAAATTACCCATACTCCGCTTGCCAATGAAAAACTTCCGGCATCCATAGATACCACCTATTTTACTTTCCTATCCGACGAAAGTGGCATCTATAATCGCTATTATGGGTACCTCGAAGACTATATCCATCATTATGATCAGCTCATTTATTTTAATGATGGCACCAATATTCGGCTGAATGCGGACAGTATCCTGACCGCTCTGGATTCCACCACGGTAGATTCCATTGTCATTGAGCCCGTCATCAAGAAACGGGCGGTCAATCATCCTGCTTCAAATTACAGGACCAATATCGTTGAACAGTCAACAGCTCCCAGAGCCGGCAAATTTTCTGAATTGCGCCTGATTGATGATGTATATTCGGCATTCATTGGGAGGATAGATACAGATACCTTGATCGTTCCTGCTATGTCCACCTATTTTAGGTTGAAAAACAATGGCTTAGGTCTTGGAGTGGAACTCGTGCCTCAGATGCCCCAACAACAAGCAGAGCCTGAAGCTCCGGCAGAATTTTCTTTTCAGGTGCCCAATCAGCAGGTTACCAGGATACGTGAGGCTACTCCGGTGACCCAGGAAAAGCCCGAGGCCCCGACCCCGGCAGCTCCACAGGAAGCACCCAAAGATAGCAATGTCGTGGATATTGACAACTACCTGTTTCAGACAGAATTTTTGGATGCAGCAGAGAAGGCCAAAGTAGCGCAGCAACAGAAAGAGGCAGAGCAAGCAGCACAGGCGGCTACGCCCCCTGCTCCCACCGGTACTCCTTCGAGCCCCTACCGTGGAAATCTTCCCGTTTCAGACAACAGGCCGATTTATAAGTTCCGTCCGGGAGCCATCACGCCTTACAGACTTACTTTCCGCACAGACTTTGTGACTACCCAGATGGACAACAGCCTGTTGTTCGAAGGATTGCAAAGTTATGTTGGCAACCAGCAGGAATTTGCTTACCCACCGCCGGGTATTTTGTTGAAAGCCAATTTCAAAGACTTATTTGAAGACTACGAATTTGAAGGAGGGGTAAGGCTGCCTACCAGTTTCAGCGGTTCAGAGTATTTCCTTGTGTTCAATGACAAGAAAAAAAGGCTGGACAAGACTTTTGCTGTGTATCGCAAAAACGATCGCATCACAGAGCCCAGTACTACTTTTGTACCTCAGAAAAAGGAAAACAACATCATTCTGGGGCAGTTTGGGGTTAAATATCCTCTGGATATCTTCCGAAGCCTGCGGGGAACGTTCACCCTGCGCCGGGACCAGACTACCCAACTCGCCACCGAATTGAGCAGTCTTCGCAAGGCCACTGTCAGCGAACAAAGAGCGGGCTTAAAACTGGAATACGTTTTTGACAACACCCTTGATGTGGGGCTCAACCTTAAAAATGGTACCCGATACAAGGTTTATGCAGAAATTGTCAAGCGCTTTGACCTGAGTCTGGACGAGAAGCTTACCCTCAGCCTCAATGATGGCTTTATGGGAATTGTGGGTTTGGATGCCCGGCATTATCAGCGCGTTTTGAAGCACTCTGTATTGGCTGCCAGGGTGGCTGCTGCCACTTCTTTTGGTTCTGAGCAGATCCTGTATTACATGGGCGGAGTGAGCAATTGGCTGTTTTCTACCCAGGACAACGACGTACCCGTGCCACCGGGTATAGACTTTGCTTATCAGACCCTTGCAACCAATATGCGGGGATTCAATATCAACATTCGGAATGGAAATTCTTATGTACTCAGCAATTTGGAGTTGCGGGTACCTGTATTCAGATACATCTCTACGCGGCTGAGTTCTCCATTCTTCCGAAACTTCCAATTGACCGGATTCTTTGATGTGGGAACAGCCTGGGCCGGCAAAGATCCTTTTAGCATAGACAATCCGCTCAATACATCGGTTATACCTAACAGCGATGCCATTTCGGTTCGGGTAAATTTCTTTCGCGATCCATTGGTGGCAGGGTATGGCATAGGAGCCCGAACGATGTTATTTGGCTACTTTGTTCGGGTAGATTACGCCTGGGGGATAGAAACCCGCAGGGTGTTGGATCCTAAGCTTTACATAGCGCTGGGCATGGACTTTTAATTATTCTACGCCGGCTTTCATCTTTTCGGAGGTTTCTACGACGTGGAGTGCATCTATGATGGGATCCAGTTCACCTTCGATTACTTGTTGCAGGTTGAAGTTTTTGACATCTCCTTCAAGTCTGTGGTCCGTGACTCGGTTTTGTGGATAATTATAGGTTCTGATTTTATCGGAGCGATCTCCCGATCCCACCAGGGATCTGCGTTGTGCTGCCATTTTTGAATCATGGGCTTCTCGTTGCGCTTCGTAAATTTTTTGGTACAACCTTTGGAGCGCGATTTCCCGGTTTTTGATCTGTGAGCGTCCGTCCTGACTTTCTGCTACTATACCTGTAGGGATATGTGTGAAACGCACGCCGGATTCTGTTTTATTGACGTGCTGTCCCCCTGCCCCACTGGATCGAAAGGTATCTACTTTTAGGTCAGCCTTATTGATGTTTACATCGTCCATTTCCAGTTTGGGGATGACGGCCACGGTAGCTGCCGAGGTATGTATCCTGCCCTGGGATTCTGTTTTGGGTACCCGTTGGACCCGGTGTGCGCCGGACTCGAATTTGAGTCGGCCATATACATCTTCGCCGCTGATTTCCAGGACGATCTTGCTGTAACCTCCTACGGTACCTTCATTGATGCTGACTACTTCGGTTTCCCAACCCAATGTTTCGAAATAGCGCATATACATGCGGTAGAGGTCTCCTGCGAAGATGCTTGCCTCGTCCCCGCCGGTACCTGCACGAATTTCAAAAATAACATCTCTTGCGTCTTCCGGATCTTTTGGAATCAGCAGTACTTTTATTTTTTCTTCCAGCTCTCCCTTTTGGGGAATCAACTCTTCCAGCTCTGCGGCAGCCATTTCCTGCATGTCGGGGTCATCTTCTTTCAGCATCAGCCTGGCCGTATCGATGTTGCCCAATACCAGTTTGTATGCCTCATAAGCATCTACGACCACCTTCAGGTCTTTATACGCCTTGCTTATCTTGCGGTACTTTGCCGGATCTACTACGATTTCCGGATCTGACATCTGCTCTTCCAGGGTCAGGTATCGTTCCTTGATCGCTTCCAGTTTATCGAGCATATTACTTATTTTTCGGGTTTGGTATATTCCGGCCTGTTCATCAGAGCCGGTGTAAAACGCTTATATTTGCACAATTGTGCAAACAGGCTGCAAAATAGCAACAATTCTTCTTTCAATGATAAAACTAGATCAAAAGGTTCCCTTCCATACATGGCACTAATTCTGAACATCGAAACGGCAACAGAGGTTTGCTCGGTTGCTTTGGGGCTTGACGGGCAGCTTTGTCACAGTGAAACCATTGCTGAACCCAACCGGCATGCTTCTCACACTACCTTGTTGATTCAGCAGGTACTGGAGGCTGGTAACTATTCTGTGAATCAGTTGGATGCGGTGGCGGTGAGTGCGGGACCGGGGTCTTATACCGGTTTGCGCATAGGGGCGTCCATTGCGAAGGGGATTTGTTTTGCCCTGGATATTCCTCTAATAGCGATTCCTTCCCTGCAAGGTTTGGCGGAGGGAGCGCGACGGAAATTTCCACAGGCTGATTTGATCATTCCGATGATTGATGCCAGAAGGCAGGAGGTATACGCTGCCTGGTATGGAAGCAAGCTCGAAACTCTGCATCCTGAGTGGGCCTGGGTTTTGGAAGAAGGCGCATTGCAGCCTATAGCAGCGGGTCATTCTGAAGTGGTTGTTTGTGGCAATGGAGCTTTCAAAGCAGAAGCCATTCTGGGTAAGGTTTCTAATGTATCCTGGTATCCGGGGGATTCCGATGCCGGTTTTCTCGTGCCGCTGGCGGAGGTAGCCTTTCAGGCAAAAAAATTTCAGTTGCTCGATTCTTTCAGTCCTTTTTATCTGAAACCTCCAAATATTACCAAGCCTAAGGGGGTATAGTTAGTCAGCAGCAAAAAGTGTCGGACCCGACAATAAGTCTTTGTGATTCAATATTTGCACGGGGTGTTCTTCACCCGAAACCTTGTGATATGGGTTTCGCATAAAGCCACGAATTGGGGAGATAAATGCTCTATGTATTGCAGTGGCTGAATAGTTACATTTTTTTTATATTAAAAAAAGTTTTTAATGAGCGATTTAATTTTATATTTTTAGCTCACAATCAAAAAGTTTAGCCTTACACATTCTCATAATGCCTTCTTTTGGTATGGATTTTGATATGTTAAAGAAAAAATTCATGCCACTATTAATCCAATCGATATGAGAAAACAGAAAAATGAAATTGTTACCCTGAAAAACGGGAAACAAGAAATTCAGCTTGATTACGCCGAGCTTCGCAAAGCGGTGTTGGTACTGCGGGCGGTCAATCACAAACTCCGGCAACGAATCATTGACCTGCTGGAAGAAAATGATAATATGACCGTGACGGATATCTACATCAAACTGCGATTGGAGCAGTCTGTAGCTTCCCAGCACTTAGCAATCTTGCGAAGAGCAGGAATTGTAATCACCAACCGTCAGGGTAAGTTTATCAATTATTCCCTTAACAGGGACCGGTTGGCACAGATTTCCAAATTGGTGGAAGAACTCACGCTGAGCTGATTCCGATTTTTTATGTTCCATTTTCATTTTTCACCTCAAAAGTTCGCCTCTGCATGACGTAAGTACAACTACACTACACACTTGTAAACAACAGAGAACTATGAGAAAGGCTAAGGTTAACATCAACGCGGAGAAGCTCGAAGCTTCTTCAGAGATTATGCGTGCACTGGCTCATCCGCTTCGAATGAAAATCCTGAATTTTATTGACGAAAACGGAGAGATCAACGTCAACCAAATCTACAACACCTTGAATCTTGAACAGTCTATCACTTCCCAGCACCTGCGAATCCTGCGCCTGGCAGGTTTGGTATTGACCCGTAGGAAGGGAAAGTTTGTCCAATACAGCGTCAACTATGCTAAATTGGAACAAACCAACAAGGCAGTGCTGGCTTTTCTGGAAAACGAGAAAAAGGCAGGCAGGCAGAGGCGGGGATAAGTCGCTCCTTTCCGGGAAACTTGATGTGCTTCCTACTTATGCTTCGGGAGTAGCGAGAGGATTGTTGTCGTTTTCCTCGTCTGAGCCAATGGTTTTGGGTTCAGAAAAAGATTGCGCTGCAAGGTCGGAAGCTGTTTGGTTTGAGACAGCCTGTTGACTGTCTTGCATAAAGAATTTTCTCTGGAAGAGCAGGATATTGATTACCCCGGTTGTGATGGATACATCGGCGATATTGAATACAGGTCTGAAAAAAATAAAGCTTCTGCCATTCAGGAATGGGATCCATTCCGGGAAGTTGCCTCGGAAGAGTGGGAAATAAAACATATCTACCACTTTACCCTGCAGGAAAGGAGCATATCCGCCACCTTCAGGTAGAAAGGTGGCCAGGCCGCCGTGATAGGGGGAGCTGGAAAATAACATGCCATAAAAAGCACTGTCAATGATATTGCCTAAAGCTCCGGCAAGGATCAACGCAAAACTCGCTAGCAAGCCGAAAGATACCCTTAGGCGAAGCAGCAAGTTGATGTAATAAACCAAAAAGCCTACTGCTACGATGCGGAGGGAGCTGAGTAACAGTTTCCCTTGCATGCCCTCGCCAAAACTGAAACCAAAGGCCATGCCATTGTTTTCTACAAAATGGATAAGTGCTCGATCCAGACCAAAAATGCGGATATCTTCACCGTAATTCATGTTTAGTTTTACCCACACCTTCAGGCTCTGGTCCAATAGGAGCACCAGGAACACCAGTGCAATAATTTTATGGGATCTTTTCTTCAAGCGGTTATGATTTTTTCTTGGCTTTATTTAAATCCTTTTTGTTTGGCTTCTATGCTGAGGGTAGCATGAGGGACGGCTTTCAGTCGTTCTTTGGAAATGAGTTTTCCGGTCTGTCTGCAAATACCGTACACTTTGTTTTCTATCCTGAGCAACGCATTTTCGAGATGCTGGATATGCTTTCTCTGGCGGGCAGCCAATCCGAGAATTCTTTCATTTTCAGCGGTGCCTGTACCGTCGTCGAGCCCTTTGATCTTGGCGTCGGGGTTGTCGGCCAGGTCTGCCATTTGTTTCAGGTAAAAATCCAGTTGGTCTCTGGAAACTTTTAGTTTCTCTTCGATGAGTATTCTGAATTCTTCCAGTTCACTGTCAGAGTAGCGGGTCTTTTCCATGCGCTTTGAGTTATAACAATCCGGCCCGGTCTGTCTTACAGATGGGGCGCTTCTTTTCAGGATTTATCTTCATCCAAAATTTCTTCATCGTCGGTTACACCTGCGAGATTTCTTCGTTCGAGCGGATTTGAGTGCCATTCTTTGTATTGTCTTCGGCTTCGGGTGATATCTATGGCTGCATAGAGAGCATTGCGGAAAGAATCGGCATTTGCCTCATTTTTTCCGGCGATATCGTACGCTGTTCCATGATCCGGAGAAGTGCGTACGCCGGTCAAGCCTGCGGTAAAGTTTACGCCATTTCCGAAAGAGAGGGTTTTGAAAGGAACAAGCCCTTGATCGTGGTACATTGCCAGGATGGCGTCGAATTTCCGGAATTGTCCGGAACCGAAAAAAGCATCTGCGGGGAAAGGTCCCATGGCCATGATGCCCTTTTCTTTGGCCTCCTGAAGCGCCGGTTTGATCATTGTTTCTTCTTCTTCACCCAATACGCCACCATCTCCCGCGTGGGGGTTGAGCCCCAGTACGGCAATGGTAGGTCGCTCGATGCCAAAGTCCATTTTCAGGGTAGATTCCAGGGTCTTTATTTTTTTCAGGATCAGTTCTTTTGACAAGGTAGCTGCCACCTCTTTTAGCGGCAGGTGGTTGGTTACCAGCCCTACGCGAAGATCATCATAAACCATCAGCATCACACTTTTGCCTCCCAGTTCGTGGGTGAGGTATTCTGTGTGACCGGGAAACGGGAAATTCGCCAATTGCATGGCGTGCTTGTTGATGGGAGCGGTTACCAGGGCATCTATGAGGTTGTTTTTGAGGTCCTGCGTAGCAGCTTCCAGGGATTTGAAAGCAAAGGCACCGCCTTCTTCGGTGGGCTTGCCCAGGGTAATGTTGACATTATCCTGCCAGCAATTGATGATATTGACCTGATTGGGATCTAAATTTTCCGCAGAGCGGGCCACAAAAAAGGGAAATTCTACCTCAACGATATTTTTGTTGTAAGATACTACTTTTGTAGAGCCGTAAACTACCGGTGTACAAATATTGAGCAGGTGTTTGTTGCTGATTGTCTTTAAGATGACTTCCAGTCCAATGCCATTGATATCTCCTATGCTGATGCCAATTTTCAACTTATCCATCAATTGATCGGTTTTTCTTTTTTCAAGGATAATTAAATTTTTTAAGTTTGACTGGTAAACCATTGCCAGTACCCGGCTTGTTTTACCTTGAAAATCAATTTGCAAATATATATAAATCCTTTTTGAATAGCCGTTTTATCGGCATTAATCCCCCCGCGCAATTTGAAAGCCAAGAAATCGTTTGGTCAGCATTTTCTCAACAGCCCACATATCGCTCAGCGAATTGTGGACAGCCTTTCTTATGGTACGGAATCCGGTAATGTACTGGAAGTCGGACCGGGAAAGGGTGTACTTACGCAATTTTTGCTGGAAAAAAACTGTCACTTCAAAGCAGTAGAAGCTGACAGAGATATGGTGGATTACCTGAGTGCCACCTATCCTCAGCTCGCAGGAAACCTCATTTCGGAAGATTTTCTGAAGCTTCCCCTCGATCAGGTTTTTGATGGGCAGCCTTTTTCTTTGATTGGTAATTTCCCTTACAACATTTCCAGCCAGATCGTTTTTCGCATGTTGAAGTACCGCGATTTGGTTCCGGAAATGGTGGGCATGTTCCAGAAAGAAGTAGCCGAACGGATCATTGCTCCTCATGGTTCCAAAACCTACGGTGTCATCAGTGTCCTTACTCAGGCATATTACAGTGGTAAATATTTGTTTACGGTACAGGCCGGAAGCTTTACCCCTCCACCCAAGGTTTTGTCGGGCGTCATCCGCCTCGAAAGGATAGAACAAACCGAATTGGAGGGGTACGAAAAAACGTTTTCACGGGTGGTCAAACAGGCTTTCAGCCAGCGAAGAAAAATGCTACGCAATACCATGAAAACCTTCCTCAAGGATGACCCCCTGCTTCGGGATGCTTTCTTCGATCAACGCCCCGAGGCTTTATCTGTAAAGGATTATATAGCGTTGACGAAACAACTGCATGATAAAATTGTCTAAAACCTTTCTTCAAAAATCATAAATGAAACGCCATGACATTAGAAGAGAAAATTACTACGGATCTAAAAGAAGCCATGAAGGCTAAGGATAAAGCCGGACTAAGAGGCATTCGCGCAATCAAGGCTGCTATCCTGCTGGCTCAGACCGATGGCAGCGGAGAAGCTATGAACGAGGAAAAAGAGATCAAACTTCTCCAAAAATTAATCAAGCAGCGAAAGGATTCCCTGGAAATTTATGAAAAACAAAACCGCGAGGACCTGGCTGTACAGGAAAGAGAAGAGATCGAGGTAATCGAAAAATACCTGCCCAAGCAATTGAGTGAAGAAGAATTGACGGCAGCTTTGCAGGAAATCATAGCTCAGACAGGAGCTTCTTCAGCGAAGGATATGGGCAAAGTCATGGGCGCAGCTTCCAAAGCACTTGCAGGAAAAGCTGATGGCAAAGCCATTTCTGCTGTCGTAAAAAAATTATTAAGTTAATAAATCCCCTAACCATGAATCTCGACTTTTTGTCAGAATTGGGCATCCAAGCTAAAAATGCAGGTACACATACCGGTAAATGGAGCAGCGATTCCCAAAATTACATTACTTCACATACTCCCGTAGATGGTTCCGCTATTGCGGAGGTCAGTCTCACTTCTCCGGAAGAATACGATGCTGTCGTGCAACGCGCCCAGGAGGCTTTTCTTCAGTGGCGACTGATGCCGGCTCCCAAAAGAGGCGAGATTGTACGCCAATATGGCGAGGTCTTGCGACAGCACAAAGATGCCTTGGGCAAATTGGTTTCTTACGAAATGGGCAAGAGCTTGCAGGAAGGCTGGGGCGAAGTGCAGGAAATGATCGATATCTGTGATTTTGCTGTAGGGCTTTCCCGGCAATTGTACGGATTGAGCATGCATTCCGAACGTCCCTTGCACCGAATGTACGAACAGTGGCATCCACTGGGTATCGTGGGCGTAATTTCTGCATTCAATTTCCCCGTAGCAGTTTGGTCCTGGAATGCCATGATCGCTCTGGTCTGCGGAGATGTGGTGATCTGGAAACCCTCTGAAAAGGCTCCGCTGTGTGGAGTGGCCTGCCAATACCTTTTCAACAAGGTGCTGGAAGAAAATAACCTGCCCGATGGCATCAGTTCTATCATCGTAGGGGATTATAAGGTCGGCGAACTGATGACCCACGATAAGCGTCTGCCGTTGATTTCTGCTACCGGAAGTATCCGCA
The DNA here is from genome assembly GCA_023268675.1 of Saprospiraceae bacterium. Classification (GTDB taxonomy): domain Bacteria; phylum Bacteroidota; class Bacteroidia; order Chitinophagales; family Saprospiraceae; genus JALQTV01. The sequence continues at coordinate 46,195 of JALQTV010000001.1, forward strand.
TGGGTAAAATTGTAGGTACAGCTGTAGCGGAAAGACTGGGCAGAAGCCTGTTGGAACTGGGGGGCAACAACGCCATCATTGTGACTCCGGATGCTGACCTGAAACTGGTACTTACCGGTACAGTTTTTGGCGCCGTAGGGACCGCCGGACAGCGCTGTACAAGCACACGTCGCCTGATTGTACATCACTCACTGATGGAAACCGTCAAAAGCCAATTGGCCAAAGCTTATGGCCAGCTTCGCATCGGCGACCCGCTGGACCAAAACAACCACGTGGGACCTCTGATCGATGAATTGGCAGTACAAAATTACCTTCATGCGTTGGAAGCGATCAAGGCTCAGGGAGGTAAAATGGTGGTGGAAGGAGGCAGACTGGAAGGACCTCAGTATCCGGGTGGCTGTTATGTGAAACCTTGTATTGCAGAGGTATCGAATGACATGGACATTGTGCAAACCGAAACTTTCGCCCCTATCCTTTATCTGATTGCTTACGATACGTTAGAGGAAGCCATCGCCTTGCAAAATGGAGTGCCTCAGGGATTGTCTTCTGCTATTATGACCAACAACCTGCGCGAGGCAGAGCGATTCTTGTCAGCTCAGGGGTCTGATTGTGGCATCGCCAATGTCAACATCGGAACTTCTGGTGCCGAAATCGGTGGTGCTTTCGGTGGAGAGAAAGAAACCGGTGGTGGAAGGGAAAGTGGTTCGGATTCCTGGAAAGCGTACATGCGCCGACAGACCAATACCATCAACTACAGTACGGACTTGCCTCTGGCACAGGGAATCAAGTTTGATTTTTAAATCATTCGGATAAAAAAACCGGATGGGATTGCCCCATCCGGTTTTCCTTTCTTCTTCATTTTTGGGCGCAAGCCCTATTGTCAGGGCTTTGGAAGCACCCTGTTCTTCACAAATGTATTCAACCAATTGTCCATTTCACTAAGGGTATGCAAGATAGATTCGCGCGCCTGATAGCCGTGACTTTCGTGTGGCAACATGACAAGGCGGGCATTGGCACCGTGACCTTTAAGGGCAGCATAAAAGCGCTGACTCTGAATGGGGAAGGTACCTGAATTGTTGTCTGCCTCGCCATGAATCAGAAGGATAGGCTCCTTGACTTTGTTGGCATGCATGAACGGCGACATCTGGTTGTAGATCTCAGGTGCTTCCCAGTAAGTTCGGGTTTCATTCTGGAAACCAAAAGGCGTCAAAGTTCTGTTGTAAGCACCACTGCGAGCTATGCCTGCGGCAAAAAGATCTGTATGTGCCAGCAGGTTGGCCGTCATGAATGCTCCGTAGGAATGTCCGCCCACACCTATTTTGTTGCGATCTGTAACGCCCATGCCCACCAGCTTGTCAATGGCTGCCTGAGCGTTTTGCTGCAATTGTTTGACAAAGGTTTCATTGGGTTCCTGATCGCCTTCGCCAACAATGGGCATGCTGAAGTTGTCAAAAACAGCATAACCCTGAGTAACCCAATAAACAGGTGAGCCCCAGCTCAGGCGTGTAAAGCGATAAGGAGAACCGCTGATCTGACCGGCAGCTTCCGCACTCTTGAATTCGCGGGGATAAGCCCACATAAAGGTAGGAAGCGGACCGTCTTTTTCTTTGTCGTAACCGGCAGGCAGGTAGAGTGTACCTGAAAGGGTAATGCCGTCGGCTCTTTCGTAAAGGACCACTTCTTTGCTCACTCCTTCCAAAGCTTTGTAAGGGTTTTCAAAATCCGTGATGGCTTTCAGGCGCTCATTGTTCCAGTTGGCCAGGTAATAATTGGGTACCTCTTTGATCGACTCCCTGCTCAGGATAAACACCCCCTTGTCGGGATCCAGAATAACAGAGGGTGTGGAGTAGTAGGGAGCTTCCGAGCGCCACAGGCGGCTGCTTTGTTTCAGTTCGGTATCAAAAATATCCAGGAAGGGTCGGTCACCTTCAGAAGATGCCCCCTGACCTTCCAAAAAGAGGTGTTTGCCGGATTTGTCTGTCAAGAGTATCCGGTGTCCGGAAGCATTGGTCGTCGTAACGAAACTTCCCGGGTCATTGTAGCGATCCTCACTCGATCCCTCGTGAAAAACTACTTTGCTGCCTTCGCCGCGATCCGGAGACCAGAAGCTTTCGACATTCATCCGGGTTGCTCTCCATCTCTCCCTTACGACTGCCAGTTCGCCGTTTAGCCAATCCACTCCGCTGAGTCGGTATTTCAGGCTTATGCTCTTTTCCGGAGTACCGGAAAAAGGAGCATCCAGATGGTAGATTTGTTCACGTACTGCCATCTCCAGTTTCGGATCGCCACCGTCCAGAGCTTCTACCCAATACAGGGAAGCGGGATGGTCTGAGCGCCAGTTGACATATCTGGGGCCTTCGCGTACGGCATCAAAGCCTGTAGGGATGTTTTCTGCCAATGGCAAAAAGGCGATTTGTCTGAGAGCAAGGCCAGTGGCGGCAGCATAAACAGAAATGTCCTGGGGAAACAAATAATACGGCACCAGATAGGAATAGGGCTTGTCCAGGCGGTTGATCAGAATGTAATTTCCATCAGGTGAAATGGAAAAACCGGTGATGATGCCCGGGTCTCCAAAGGGCTGCATTTCATCGCTTGCAATATTGTATTGATACAGCTGGGTTTGGGTATAATAATCAAAGAGTTCTTCTTCATAGCGGTTGGACAGCAAATCCTGGTAGGTTCTCACGGGAGCTTCCACGCCGGAGGATTGCTGGATCACGGGTCCCGGAGCTACGGCCTGTGGAGTGGGTGCTGTACCTCGCCCGGAGACAATTCCCTTGAACAGAATGCGCTGATTGTCGGGAAACCACTCTATCGGGGCACCTCGCATGGCGGCATTGACCATGGCACCTTCCAGTTTTCTGGCAGTGTTGTTCAAAACATCCAGCAACCACAACTCGATACCACTGTCTGTGGTATGTGTGAAGGCTGCGAAATTACCGTCGGGAGACCACTGGAAATCCCCCAGTGCCGCTCCTTCGGGCAAACCGCTTACCGCTTTACTTTGCGTAGAAGCTATTTCCAGTATTTTCAACGCTACAATACGGGTAGCACGACTGGGGCCGTTGGTTGCGGGGTCTATTCGCAATCCACCGATCCGCAATTCCGGTTTGGCTAATTCTTGAATGGAAGGGTAACTGGGGCGCTGTAGCAACAAAGCCTGTTCTCCGTTGGGACTCAAAGAAAACAGTGGTGTGGGCATGGCATCTACCAGATCTACAATAGCCTGCTGCGGAGTTTGATACCCCGACTGAGCTTGCAGGGCTGTGCCTATCGCAAGGAAGGCAAACAGCATCAAAGGTTTTATTTTCATTGTCATACAATAATGAGTTGGTTCAGGCAATGAAAATAAAAAAAAAGAGGGACAAGTCACCAGGCTCTTTTCAGATCGAAGCACTTGAATCCGTCTTTGTCGAGGAGCAGCCACCCTTCAGGGATCCACAAAAAGGAAAAGGAAGATGTTGGCAGAGGAAGGTCGGCTGTTTTCGTCAGGAGGGATTGTTGGTCGTACAAATACCAGTTTGTGGTATCACAATAGAGGATTTTCTCCGGAAAAAGCTGGAAATCCCGGATTCCCGGCAGTGCAATTTTCCTGACAAATTGCCCGAATTGATCAAATACCCAAAACCCTTGTCCCGGTTCGAAGGCATAAACCAGGGTTCCTACAGCCTGAAGGTCGGTAAAAGTAGGAATGACATCGGACAGTAAGCCAAAAGCCGGACTTTCAACCAGGATTTCGCCCTCCGTGCTGAATTGCAGCAGTCGGTTGCTGATTTGGTCGATGGCCCATATTTGTTTGTGGTTGGAGGCACAAATCAGGGAAATCTGAAAGAAGCCCTTCAGATTGAAGTCTATCGACCACTGTAGATTGAGGCTGCGGTCAAGTACCTGCAGTACCTGAAATTCCGGATAATACACCATGATGGCAAAAGGGTCAAAAGGGTCTACCTTTCCAATCGACCCCAGTCGGTTTTGATTGTACCTTGCCAGTTCTCTCCCCTGCGCATCCAGTTTGAGCAGTTCGTTGGCATCGTTGACCAGGTACAGTTGTTCCAGCCTGTCGCCATACAATTGACTTCCCTTCAGGGGTATTTCCCAGCGCAGGGTATGGGTAGTTTGTGCCTCGGGGATAAGGAAGGAAAAACAAAATAGCAGGAGCAGCAGGGATTTACGGCCTTCGGCCAAAAACTTTTCCGGTATCATTGTGGAAAAATTCAATGCTGATATCGTTGCCGTCAAATACTGCATAGGAATTGCTGTACATCCATTCTCCGAGGTTGATGTATCTGCTTTTGCCGTTTTTGAGTACATAATCAATTGGAAGATGGCGATGGCCAAAGACGAAAAAATCTATGTCTTGTTTATCGAGAGTTTCGTTGCAAAATTGCACCAGCCATTCTTTGTCCGGGCCCAGGAATTCCGGAATCTCCGGATTGCCTTGCCTGCTTCTACCTGAAAAATACAGAGCCAGTGCAATGCCCAGATCCGGGTGTATGCCTGAGAAGAGGCGCTGACAAAGGCGGTTGTTGAATACTTTTTTCAGGAATTTATAGCCGTAGTCACCGGGACCCAGTCCATCTCCGTGGCCGATAAAAAAAGTCTTGCCGGACAGTTCACGTACAATGGGTTGCCGGTAAGTCGGTATGCCCAATTCTTCTTCAAAATAGCGAAACATCCACATATCGTGGTTGCCAATAAAAAAGTAAACAGGAATGCCGCTGTCCGTCAATGCGGCCAGTTTGCCGAGGAGTCGGGTATATCCTTTGGGTACGGCGTGTCGATATTCAAACCAGAAGTCAAATACATCGCCTACCAGATAGATGGCCTCTGCATCGGGAGCAATATTGTCCAGCCAGGCAACAATCTGCCGTTCTCGCTCGGCGCTTGAAAAGCGGACATCAATGCCCAGATGAAAATCTGAGGCAAAATAAGTTTTCTTCATCTGTTGGCTGTCCCTACATTTTTTCCATTACAGTCCCGCATTTGCTGCAGGTGCGCAAATCTTCACTGTCCATGAAAGCTTTCATGACAACGGGGAGCTCTTTCACGATGTCTTTCATCTGGAAACTGGCCTCGTGGAGTGGGTTGTTGCAATTTTCACAAAACCACATCAGTTTGTCCTCTTCACCTTCCCTGCGGTGTCTTTCAATGACCAGTCCTATGGTATTGGCGGGGCGTTGGGGGGAGTGTGGGATACGGGGAGGTAGCAAAAACATTTCTCCTTCCCTTATGTGAATATCCTCGCGCTCACCGGATTCGTTGATAATTTTGAGGGTAATGTCCCCTTCCAGCTGATAAAACAACTCTTCTCCTTCCTCAAAATGGTAATCTTTGCGGCCATTGGGGCCACCTACTACCATCACGATAAAGTCCTCGTTTTCGACATATACCTGTTTGTTTCCTACCGGCGGTTTTAACAAATGCCGGTTGTCATCCACCCATTTTTGCAGATTAAATGGTTTTGCAATCATAGTAATGTTTTTAAAAGTTGTTACCTTATGGCTTTGAGTAAAAGTAACCAAAAACCCTCAAATCAGCTAACATAATGGATATTAACCTAAAGGGCAAAAATGCGCTGGTAGGCGGGAGCAGCAAGGGCATAGGCAAGGCTTCAGCGATAGAACTGGCAGCACTGGGTGCCAACGTGACCCTGCTAGCGCGATCTAAAGAGCGATTGGAAGCTACCCTGCAGCTACTGGATACCTCTCAGGGCCAGCAACACGATTATATTGCGGTGGACTTCAGCCACCAGGATGAACTGGAGGCGGCTGTGGCTATGGCTGTCGCCAAAAAAACTTTTCACATCCTGGTCAACAATACGGGGGGGCCTCCGGCAGGACCCATCACCCAGGCGAGTAAAGAAGGTTTCCTGCAAGCCTACCACAACCACCTGCTTTGCAATCACCTGCTAAGCATTCTGCTGATTCCAGGCATGAAAAAAGCGGCTTATGGCCGCATTGTCAACATCATTTCAACCTCTGTAAAGGCACCCTTACAGGGATTGGGCGTGAGCAATACTACCCGTGGAGCAGTAGCCAGCTGGGCAAAAACCATGGCCAATGAATTGGCTGCGTTCGGCATAACCGTCAATAATGTGCTTCCGGGGGCTACTGCTACCGAGCGGCTACAGGAAATCATCGACAACAAGGCTGATAAGACAGGTGCCGATCCTGCAGAAGTGAGTGCCCACATGCAGTCCGAAATCCCTATGCAGCGTTTTGGCAAACCGGAAGAAATAGCAGCAGCGGTAGCTTTTCTGGCAACGCCGGCAGCAGCTTACATCACCGGTACCAACATCACTGTGGATGGGGGTCGGACGCCTGTGCTGTAAAATACTGATATATTTTTTTGGCTGCAGCCATCCCCACTATTGCTGACATGTCAGCGACGGATGCAGTTTTGAGTTTTTTGATGGAACCGAATTCCTGCAGTAGCTTCTCTGCTGTTTTGGCTCCTATACCCGGAATTTCGGTAAGTTCTGTTTTGGTAAAGTCGGCTGATCGCTTGTTGCGGTGAAAGGTTATGGCAAAGCGGTGTGCTTCATTGCGCAATTGCTGGATGAGTTTGAGCGATTCTGACTTTTTGCTGATGTAGAGTGGCAGGGGATCACCGGGAAAAAAGATCTCTTCCAGGCGTTTGGCGATGCCGATGATGGTAATTTTGTCTAACAGATCGAGTTTGGTCAGGCTTTTCACAGCAGAACCCAGCTGGCCTTTTCCGCCGTCGATCACAATGAGTTGGGGCAGTTCTTCTCCTTCTTCAAGCAATCGCCGGTAACGCCGGTAAACCACCTCCTCCATGGAGGCAAAATCGTTGGGGCCTTCTACGGTCTTGATGTTGAAATGCCGGTAATCTTTTTTTGAGGGCTTGGCTTGTTTGAATACCACGCAGGAAGCAACGGGGTAGGCTCCCTGTATGTTGGAGTTGTCAAAACATTCGATGTGCAGGGGCAGGGTGTCCATCTGGAGATCCTGTTGGAGGGTTCGAAGGATGCGTTCTGCCGGTGTTTGTTTGTTGGTTTTGCTCGCGCGTTCTTTTTGCTTGAGCATCATGTGGTACTTACCATTTTTCTCTGAAAGTTCGAGAAGTTTTTTCTTGTCGCCTATTCGGGGGATCGTCACTTTCAGGCTAGCATCGGTCATGGGTACTTCAAAAGGCAGGATCACTTCGGGTGAGATGCTGTTGAAGCGCTGGCGAAGTTCGGGAATGACATAGGCCAGGAGATCGGCTTCTTCTTCGTCGAGGTTTTTGACCAGTTCCTGAGTATGTGCCTGGATGATGGCACCATTGACGATTTTCAGGTAATTGACGTAGGCTTCTTTTTCGTCAGAACAAATAGAAAAGACATCCACATCCCTGATGGCTGGATTGACGACGGTAGATTTGCTCTGGTAATCTTCAAAAGCTTCCAGTTTTTCTTTGATTTGCTGCGCTTTTTCAAACTCCAGATTTTCTGCCAGTTGCTGCATTTCTTCCCTGAAATGGGCTTTTACGGCACCGAAATTACCCTTCAGTATATTGGCTACCTGGTTGATCTTGTGCTCGTATGCTTCCGGTGTTTCCAGACCTTCACAGGGGCCCATGCAATTCTTGATATGGTATTCCAGGCAAACCTTGTACTTTTCCCGCTCGATTTGTTCGGGTGAAAGGTTGAGCTTGCAGGTGCGAAGAGGAAACAGGTGTTTGATGAGTTCCAGGATGGTTTTGAGTCTGCCCCTGGACGTATAGGGGCCAAAATAAGTAGAACCATCTCTAAAAACGCGGCGGGTGATGAATACCCGTGGGAAAGGTTCTTTTTTGATGCAGATATAAGAATACGACTTGTCATCCTTCAGCATCACATTGTAGCGGGGCTGAAACTGCTTGATGAGTGTATTCTCGAGGAGGAGGGCATCCGCTTCGGTTTCCACGATGGTAAAATCTATCCTTTGGGCGTTTTTTACCATGGTTCGGGTGCGGAAAGCCTTGTCTTTGTTGTCCACAAAATAGGAGGACAGCCGGTTGCGCAAATTTTTGGCTTTCCCGACGTACAGAATGCTGTCTGCTTCTCCCAAAAACTTATAGACACCTGGCTGTTTGGGAATGTCAGCAGCCACGGCTTTGAAATCGTCCCTGGTCATTACCCGTCATTTAATTTTCAAGGCAATATATGGATTTTTAAGGGGTGGGACATCATTTGAAGGGGTGCTTGAGGAATTGCTGCAGGTCTTTATTGGATCCAAAAAGCACCAGTGTCTCTTCAGCTTCCAGCACCTGATCCGGTTTTACCACGCCGCTTGCGCGCTCGACTGTGCGGGTTTTGCCGATCAGGCTCTTTTCTTGTGTTTTTCTGACCGTTGTCAGGATCAGTAAGTTGAAGCGATTGCGGAACTGTATTTCCATGATGGACTTGCCGATGTACTGTTCTGGCACCTTCGCTTCTATGATGCTGTAGTCGGCATCCAACTCGTAAGAATCCTCTACATTGGTCAGGCAGAGTTTTTTTGCCCAGCGCTCGGCGGTTTCCTCTTCGGGTCTGACGATTTCGCTTACACCTATGGCTTCGAGGACCCGTTCTTGCAAGGGATTGACGGCGCGACTGATGAGGCGTTTGGCATTTTTGTTTTTCAGCAGCGCTGTAATGAGAATATTGGCTCCTTGTTCTTCTCCGATGGCAACAATGACCACGTCAGTATTGTCTATGGGCAATCCGTCCACTGCCTGCTCGTCCGTGGCATCCATGCAAATGGTGTGAGTGATCTTATCTTTTAAAAGTTCCACCTTGTGCATGCTATGGTCCACGCCGATGACATCATGTCCTTCCTCTGCCAGTTTTTCCGCGAGGGAAGCACCGAAATTTCCGAGGCCTACAATGATAAAGTTCATCTTGTATTTTAGTTTATGGTTATTTCTTCCGTTGGATACGTGTAGTGTTTGGCGCGTGCCTTTTTGAAAAAGGCTATGAGTATGGCAAGCGTACTTACCCTGCCGATAAACATGATGACGATGATGACAATTTTTCCGGGAGCGCTCAGACTACCTGTAGTACCCAGGCTCAATCCCACCGTACTGTAGGCGGAAAAGCATTCAAAAGCCAGGTTTAACAAGGGCTTGTCTCCGTCGAAGACCGACAACAATACGATTCCGGTACCGATAACTGCCAGGGAAAGTGCAATGACCGCAAAGGCTCTTCTGACTGAATTATCTGAAATCTGTCGCCTGAAAATTTCTATTCGGGTCAGGCCCCTGGCTACGCTTACAATATTGAGTATCGCTACGGCAAAGGTACTGGTTTTGATCCCTCCACCGGTAGAAGCGGGTGAAGCTCCTATCCACATCAGGAAAAATGTCATCAGCATGGCCGGCATGCCCAGTTGTGTCAGGTCTATGTTGTTGAAACCCGCAGTACGGGGTGTGGCAGCTTCAAACAAGGCTACTACTACCTTGCCCAGACCTTTGTGAACTGCCAGGGTATTTTCGTATTCGACTACATACATAAAGATTGTTCCCAGGATGGTAAGGCTAATCGTGGTCACCAGGGTAATCCGGCTGTTGAGGTTGAACAGGCGGGAGCGGAATATCACCTTTTTCCTGAACACCGGAATGATCCGGAAAAAGGCATATCGGATAGCATTGGAGAGGTTTGCCACAATGGGAAAGCCCAGGCCTCCCATAAAAAAGGTAAGGATGATAATCAGTTGGAGTCCGTAATTGAAGCGCAGCCCCTCTTCATACAGACCGTTGCTGAGTGTCGAAAATCCTGCATTGCAAAAAGCCGAAATGGCATGGAAGGCAGCAAAAAAAAGTTTCTGGTAGGTGTTTTCAAAAGCCATCCCATCCAGACTGAAATAGATCAACAGTGCCGAAATGGCTTCTATGGAAAAGGTAATGACCAAAATGTATTTAAGCATCGAAAAGACTTCGCCTACCCTTTCAGTACTTACAATGTCACTGATCGTCAGCTGGCTTTCAAAGGAGGTGAGCCCCTTGAAAAAGTAGCTGAAATAACTGGCAAAAGTCAGAATGCCCAACCCGCCTATTTGAATCAGGAAGAGAATAATCGTTTGCCCCAGCGGCGTAAAAAAGGTCGCTGTGTCCACCACAATCAAACCCGTCACACAAACGGCACTGGTGGAGGTAAACAAGGCATCGGCAAAGGATATGCTACCGTAGGTAGCCCTGGGGAGCATTAGAAGGAAGGCTCCCAGCAAAATGAGCAGGAGAAAACTTCCGATAAACAGTTGAGCCGGATTGATGAGGGTGCGGTTGATCTGAAAGCGGATAAGTGACAATTCCCGTACCAACAAAATCAAAATAAAAAGGGAGATCCAATAATCTGCCTTTCCCGGAAACCACCACCAGTGTTCCGGGAAATCCGGTATGACCAGACCGCTGAGCAACCATAATACTAAAAGTGTGAGCACTGCATCGAATACCCTGACCTGCTTTGCAGGCAATTCCCTGCCACGCCTGTATTTTCCCGCAAGGGCAAGCAAACCCGTAAAGAGGGTAACTAAATGAAAATCCAGCAAAAGATCATCTACATACGCCGGGTGGTCCACTCCCAATTCGAGAATGAAAAACAATATACTCAGGGTAGAAAATGCAATAGACAGGCGCCTGATTTGGTCCAAAATGGTCCGGTTTATGGGTTAGCGACTAGTTTGCTAGACCAACTCCAGTTCTTCCTTGTGTGCTTCCAGCACAGGTATGATAAAATTGATCAATTCCTGCAGTTCCCAACCAATCAGTTCTGCACCTCTGGCAACTTCTTCTCGATCTACCGTAGCAGCAAAGGTTTTGGTTTTGAATTTTTTCATCACAGACTTGGCATTCATTCCTGTGATTTTTGTAGGGCGGATCAGGGCCGCTGCAATGATAAAGCCGGTCATTTCATCGGCAGCAACAATACATTTATCCAGCAGTGTCCGTCGCTCGACATTCCACTTGGTATAGTGCCCTGCGATGGCATGGGCGATGCTTTCTTCTCCCATTCCCTCTAACTTTTCTACAATCACATGGGGATGCTTGTCGGGATACATTTCGTAATCTGCATCGTGTAATAGCCCTGTCACGGCAAATTGTTCCTCGTCTTCTCCAAAGTGTCTGGCAAATGCCTGCATGACCAGTTCCACACTTCTTGCATGTCGCAACAGAGAATCTGTCTTGGTCATCTCTGTTAAAATCTCGTAGGCTTGTTCTCTTGTCATAAGAATAAATTATCCGTAAAAATACCCGTAACTTTAGCTGACGGAGATTTTAAATGTAGAAAATAACTTTAATATTCCATGAAAAATTGGCTGACAAACGCTCAGGAACTGCAACGCAACATCTACATCAGGGGTTTTGCGGGGAAAAAGCCCGGAGTGACCATCCATCCGGAAAGACTGGAAGCACTGGCGAGGAAGAAAATGACAGGCGAA
>JALQTV010000200.1 GCA_023268675.1 Saprospiraceae bacterium
CATAAAATGATTAAGCAAAAAATAGGCAAATGTTCGGAGTGTGAACAAAGCGCACCCGAACAGCCTTTAATCGCTGGAAAATGCCAACGCCATTATTGGCAATTCCGTTCGAAACAATGGAAAAAATCAGAGACGAAATTCGCTATATCGCCTCCAGAAGTTCGGGGAGCGGGGGACAGCATGTCAACAAGGTTTCGAGCAGAGTCAGTCTCCTCTTTCATGTCAATGACAGCCAGTACCTGACGGTAGTTGAAAAAGAAGTAATTCTCAAGAAATTATCAAACCTGATAAGTAAAGAAGGTGTTTTACAACTATCTTGCGATAGTTCCCGATCCCAGCATAGGAATAAAACAATCGTAACAGAGCGTTTTTTTCAGCTTTTGAACGCTGCTCTGGAAGAGCAAAAACCCAGAAAAGAAACGACTCTTCCAACTAGCATCAAACACAAGAGAAGGCTGAACAAGGCCGCCAAAAGCGTTCAGAAGGAATTTCGTCGAAAGGTTAATCCGGCAAATTATTTTTAATGAAATACTCCAGATACCTCTTTGTATTCTCAGCTTTGACAGCTTTATTTTCAGGCATTCGCTGTTCAAGCTCTCCTTACATTCAGGGAGAAATTCTTTACAGTAATTTTTGTGAGAGTTGTCACATGGCAGACGGGAGCGGTCTGGGCGCAGAAATCCCTCCTCTGGCAGGAGCAGACTATTTGCAAAACAATCCAGATAAAATTGCCTGTATGATCAGACATGGTCTTTCAGAAGAAATCATAGTAAATGGGGTGACCTATAATCAACTTATGCCAGGGATAGAAGTGCTTTCAGATGTAGAGATAACCAATATCGTCAATTACATCAACCAAGCCTGGGGTAACAATTATTCAACTGTTACCCTGGGCGAGGTACGTGCGCAATTAGAAGCTTGCAAACACTAAATTCTTTTCATCTTAAAGTACAAGTTCCCCCGCACCTTCCCTTATCAGCAAAGGTTCGTCTCCTGTACAGTCCACAATGGTAGAAGGGGTATTTTTCCCAACACCACTATCCACCAAAATGTCCACCAATTTTAAAAAATCGTCTTTGAAATCTTCGGGATCCGTGTAGTACTCGCTGATTTCGTCATCAGACTTAAGGGAAATCGTCAAGATTGGGCGCCCCAAAGTCTTGACAATGGCAGCCGGTACCGGGTGATCCGGAATACGCACGCCAATGGTTCGCTTTTTGTTTTTAAAAAGCTTCGGAACCTGATTGTTGGAATTCAACACAAAGGTAAAGGGCCCCGGAAGGTTTTTACGCATCAACTTAAATACCGGAGTACTGATGGGAGTTGTGTAGTTGGCCACTTCACTTATATCACTGCAAATGAAGGACAACATAGCCTTGGCAGGATCGAGGTTACGCAAGCGACAGATACGTTCAACAGCCTTAGGATGTGATATGTCACATCCCAATCCGTATACCGTATCTGTCGGATAAATGATGATGCCACCATCATTCAGGCAATCGGCAACCTGATCGATTTTTCTTTGTTCGGGATTATCCGGGTTGATCTTTAACAACATAGGCTAAATGGTTTTAATGAGCGAATCATTCGTCGTAGTCGTCGAACATATCATCATTAAGCATATTAGCCAGTAAATCCCGAAATGTCAAGGAAGATTCAAGGATTTCCTTATTCAAAATATTGAATTCAGCCATTGCATGGAGTACCAGTTCCATATAAACATAGGCCTCTTCCCCTTTGATATTCAATGAACTTTCAACCAATTTCCTCAGGCCTGCTACACTGTCCAGCGCTTTAAAAAAGTCCTGATCACTGCTATCATTGAGTAGATCCAAGGTATTCCCACCTGAAAACCAGGCCTTGATTGTCCCGAAAGGATCTTTTTCCTGTCCCCTCTTCAATTTTTCAGGATTAGGGAAATGATCCAGGAATGTTTTTTCCACAGACTTCCCGATTAGGGCCATCGCCACAGTATAGGGACCTTCCTGTTCGCCTTCATATACCAGTTCAACTTTACCGGTAATAGCCGGAACCACTCCCCAGAAATCGGTGATCCTCGCTCGGGTTTTAGGTTCGTGATTAATCAGCATGCGCCTTTCAGCTGTACTTACCAGGTTTTCGTAGGCAGAAATACTGAGTCGTGCCGAGACTCCGCTTTTTTCGTCGATGTACTCACTATCTCTTGCTTCGAAGGATACTCTCTCCAATAAGGTTTGTAAAACATCTGGTACCTCAATATTGGCTTTTTGATCCTCAGTCAATCTGGCTTCCTGCTGGGTGATTTTACGGGAAATTTCGATTGTTTTGGGGTAATGCGTCAGAATCTGGCTTTCTATCCTGTCCTTAAGCGGCGTAATAATGCTTCCTCTATTGGTATAATCCTCCGGGTTCGCCGTAAACACAAACTCGATATCTAAGGGCAATCTCAACTTAAAACCCCTGATTTGCACATCTTTTTCCTGTAGCATATTGAACAAGGAAACCTGGATTCGGGGTTGCAAATCGGGAAGTTCATTGATTACAAACAAGCATCTATTGGCCCTGGGCACCAAACCGAAATGGATCACCCTTTCGTCAGAATAGGCCAATTTAAGCGAAGCTGCTTTGATTGGATCCACATCGCCGATCAGATCTGCCACACTAACATCCGGTGTTGCCAGTTTTTCTACATAACGCTCAGACTTTGCCAACCAACTTACCGGAGTCTTATCCCCCATTTCCCCGATCAGATCTTTTGCATACCTCGAAATCGGATGAAGTGGATCATCGTTGATTTCACTCCCTTCCACAACCGGAATGAAATCATCCATCAGGTGCACCAGCATCCTGGCGATTCGGGTTTTAGCTTGTCCCCTCAATCCCAGGAGCAAGATGTTGTGTCGGGAGAGCACTGCTCTCTCTATGTCAGGAAGAACGGTATCATCAAAACCTATGATCCCTTCGAAAATATTTTCGTCTTTTTGAAGTTTCTTAATTAGATTGGCTCGAAGTTCTTCCTTAATGGTTTTGGGAACATAACCGCTAGCTTTCAGCTCTCCCAGGGTTTTCGGCAAATTCATAGGCAGAAACGAAATGTCGTTTTTATTTACAGAATAGATTAACTAATTTACAGATAACAAAACGCAGGTTTTGTCGTATAGTTTTCCTTAAAATCAAAAAAACATGAAAAAGCTCCGCACCCTACTTTTCCTGCTTTTATCCCTTGCTCTTACCGGATGCTTTGACATTACGGAAGAACTTACCCTGAATAAAGACGGTTCGGGAATTTATAGTTTGTCTTTTGATTTGAGCAAACTCATGCAAAATCCTATGTTCAATGAAGTATTGCAGGAAAATCAAAATGCTGAATTGCCCAATTTAAGTGAAAAAGTAGACACCATAATCAAATTCACCGACCTGCCTGCTGAAAAAAAGCAACAATTGGACCGGCCTGCCTTTTGGGACAAGGTATCCTTACAAATCGTATCAGACGAACAGGCAGGTGAGATGAAATCTACCCTTCTTTTAAACTTCGATGATCTTTCTGACATAGAATACTTTTACAAAAATCTGGACAAATTCAACGATTCCGGCAATATTGCAAGTACAGAAAGCCTGGGAGGAGCAGGGAATTTCCTTGGTGGGGGTGCTATGTTTGTCCTAAAAGGAAAAAAGTTAACTCGTTTAGAGGTAAGTTCCGAACCTGCCTTTGCTGATGCCGAGGAACTGGAATTTGCCAAAATGTTTTTTGCCAGTGGCACCTACACCACCATTTACAACTTGCCCGGCAGAGTAAAGAAAGTAAGCCGGTCCAACGCCCGTATCTCAGGTAATCAGGTCACTTTCAAGTATGCCTTGATGGACATTATCAATGCCGAAACCAGCATGGGCTGTGATATTCGTTTCAAATAAGCCTTCGGTGCCGAGGAGCGTTAAATTTCAGGATGTCATTGAGCCCTTGGTATTTTGTCCTTATTTTTATCGTTTTCAACCGATAGAAGGCAAAATAAAGGGAACAGCTTCATGGAAATAGTTTTCCAAAATATAGAAAAGGAAACAGACGAGTCACTGTTGCTGCAGACAGAAGTGCTATTGGACCAACAAGCCGTCCTGAAACTCAACCAAACAGAGCGCCATTTTTGGCTGGCAGACGTAGCCGATAACGGTGAAACTTATGAGGTTGAACTCAAGACGGCACCCGGGCGAATCAAAGTCGCTACCTGTGATTGCACTGCCTTTCGGCAAAAAGGCATCTGTGCTCATATACTCGCGGCAACGCTCCTTATCAGAAAAGAACAAACACAAGTCCCCAAAACCAAACCCAAAACAAGCAAGAAAAACCTGAACAAACTCACCACTCCTCTCATATTGGAAGAAGTTTCTCAGGAAGAGCTTAAAGAATTTATAAGGCTCTATGCCAGAAAAAACCGCAACTTTGACCTGGCTTTGAAAGCCCACTTTGCACCCGCCGTTTCACGGCTCAACTCCGCTGAAAAGTACCTGGATCTGATTGAAGCGACCCTTGTATTGGCCAGAAAACCAGATCGCACCTTTAGTACACGAGGAGGTCATACTGTAGAAAAGCATGTAGCAGAACTACTTCAGCAAGCCAAAGAAACACTCCAATTAAAAGACTACAACGAAACCTGGCTCATTTTGCAGAGCCTTGTCATTAAGATTCCTCCTATCCTCAACAAAAGCGGGGAAAGCAAAGAAAAACTCTTTGACCTCATTTTGGAAGCCTTTACCCTAATTCACTCCCTGACCAGGCAGTCCGTGGCACCCATGCTAAAAACTGCTATTTGGGATTTTGCACTCCAAGAAAGTCAAAAAATCGTGTATCGCAATCATGGGTTTGACATTTCTCTTTTCCAGGTACTGGACGCCCTTCGGGACGAAGATGAAAAGACCGAAATTCTCAGCGGACTTATTTTACGACAGCTGAACATCTATGAAGAAGAGAACAGGAGCTTTCATGCTTTGATCTTCCAATACATTGCCGTGGCTGATTCCTCCCGACATGCTACCTTGCTAAGACATTCTTACCCAAACGCAGCATCTATCATTCCTGCCGTAGAATTGGCTCTGCTGAGCCAGCATCCTGACAAAGGTAAAATACTCGTTGATTTCGCACTCACCTTGGAGCCTTCAGCGGTTCAGATCCGACAACTAACTGAGCTACACATCAGGTTGGCTCGTGAGCTCCAAGATCCGGCCCTTGAAATTTCCCTGTTGAGCCAGGAATTAACCCGCAATTTTGACTTCTCTTATTACAGAAGAATAAAAGAAACAGCACAATACGAGCAGTACTGGAAGGCCGATCCCGTACTCGATGTCCTCAAAAAAAATGCCGGTGATGAACAAGCAAAAGACTGTGTCGCTGCCATTCTTGCTGCCGAAGGTCAGGGTGA
>JALQTV010000201.1 GCA_023268675.1 Saprospiraceae bacterium
GGGAGTCGGGAAGGGTTTGTACCGAGACAACATGAATCCTGATATCATTGCCAGGTTGTATGTAGCCAAAAGTTCCCTGATTGTGGATGAAGAAATTTTTCCCTCCACGCAGTACCATCCCGCTGAGCTGTTTGAGGAAACGATCCTCTATCACATGCACGGGGTAGCATCCGCCAAGGGGCTTATTTTACTGGAAAAGCACTTGTATGAAAAATAACCTGAGACCACACATTAAATGAAAATCAAACGACACATGAAATATTCCTTACAAAAATTACTGCTGATTTTGTTTGCAGGGCTTCTTTTGAATAGTCTGCATGCTCAAAACAGTCAATCTTTTACACTGGAAACTGCCATAGATTATGCTATGGCAAATCACAACAGCATCCGCACAGCTCATGTGAATATTGAGGATGCAAACAAGAGGATCAGGGAGCAGCTGGGAACCGGGTTGCCTAGCATTACGGCGGATGTAAACTACCAGCGCTATCTGGAAGTTCCCCGACAGCCACTACCTGAAAGTTTTGCCGTTTTCGGCACCTTATTCGAGGTGTTGGCAGACATTGTACCGGACCCTAGTGTGTTGGGTGATTTTGGCGGCGGGAGTTCTGACGAGGTCTCCTTTTTTCGAAAGAATAATTTCAATTTGGGAGTATCCCTGGATGCCATGATTTTCGACGGAAGCTTTTTTGTGGGCTTACAAGCAGCCAGAGCTTATCGGGATTACGTAGATAAGGAGCTCCAAAACACACGGCGTACGGTGAGAAAACAGGTGACCCAGGCTTTTTTGCCGGTGTTGTTGGTGGATGCCAACCTTGAAATTCTGGGAAAGAACATTGCCAACCTTGAAAATTTGCTCGCTGAAACAAGGGCTTTGTTCCGGGAGGGTTTCGTAGAGCAACTCGATGTAGATCGCCTCGATCTCTCTCTGGCAAACCTTCAAACCCGCAGACAAAGTTTGCAAAGACAGAAGGAACTGGCATTGCGCAATCTGAAATTCACCATGGGGTATCCAATGGAGGATGAACTCGTACTAGAGGCAGCTTTAGAAGAATTGCCTGCCCTTGCTTCCAGTGAGGATCTGAGCGGGCAAATCAATTTCAACAAGCGCCCGGAAATACAGTTGCTGCAATCGGGCTTAGAGCTCAACGAGTTGAATATCAAAAACTACAAATCAAGGTTCCTTCCTACGCTAAGGGCTTTTGGCGCTTACCAGCAACTTTACCAGGGAGACACTTCTGAGGATGGTTTTTGGTCTCCACAGGCCTATGTTGGTGTCCGGATGTCTATCCCTGTTTTCAGTGGCATGTTGAAAACTTTGTCGATCCAAAGAGCCAGACTTGAATCGGAGAAAATTGTTTTGCAACAGCAGGAAGCAGAGCGCTCTATCAATCTGGAAGTCAACAACGCTCGTATTCAATACATCAATGCTCAGGAAAACCTTGAGTCCACCCAGAAAAATGCGGCACTCGCGCAAAGAATCTACAATACCACCCAGATCAAATACAAGGAAGGTGTAGGGTCGAGCATAGAAGTGTCACAGGCCGAACAGAGTTTGTACACGGCACAAAGCGATTACCTGCAGGCACTATACGATCTTATCCTTTCAAAAATGAACCTGGATATTGCTCTTGAAAATTAAACACCCACACTTTTTCAAATAATACAATCATGATGAAATTCTCTTCACTTATAATTTATACCCTTCTTTTGTTTGCCGTAGTTGCTTGCGGCGGCCCGGTTCTGGAAGAAAATGTGATTCCGGAAGACCTGGATGGGAAGAAACAGCTGCTCAAAGAAAAAAGAGCGGAATTGCTTGAATTAACGGAGTTTGTTGCCCGCCTTGAAGGCGAGTTGGAAGGTCTTGATCCTGAAAATGAAGAAAAAAATGCCCGAGTGGTGATCACCTCACCCGTCGTTCGCAAGGATTTTATGCACTACGTGGATGTTCAGGGAGCCATTGTAGCAGACGACATGATTGATGTAGCAGCAGAGGCCAGTGGCCGTATTTTGAAATTGTATGTCAGGGAAGGAGATGTGGTGAAAGCCGGTCAGTTGGTGGCAGAGCTGGATATGGAAGCATTGGAAAAGCAGCGAAATGAGTTGTTGACTACTCTGGAACTTGCCACTACCGTTTTCGAGCGCCAAAAGCGCTTGTGGGAACAAAATATCGGTTCTGAAATTCAGTTTCTCGAAGCAAAAAACAACAAAGAGCGATTGGAGAAGGGGTTGGAAACCCTGGATTTTCAGTTGTCAAAATCAAAAGTATTCTCACCTGCATCAGGCATTGTGGAATATGAGGTATTGCAAACGGGAGAACTGGCAGTTCCGGGAGCCCCGATTGTTCAGCTGCTGAATACGCAAAAACTCAAAGTAGTCGTGGATATACCCGAAAACTATCTTACAGCCGTACAAAAAGGTGACCAGGTACTGGTACATTTTCCGGCTTTGAACAGCGAACAGGAAGTTCGTGTCAGCCAGATCGGTCGCGTCATCGATCCTTCCAACCGCACTTTCAAGGTGGAAGCTTCCGTAGCAAACGCTTCTGGCTTCTTGAAACCCAATTTGCTTGCCATTATGAAAATCAATGATTACTCCAGTACTGACCAGGTGGTGATTCCGCTGAAGGCTGTACTACAAGAAATCGGTGGCAAAAATTATGTGATGCTTGCAGCACAAAAGGGTGAGCAGTGGTATGCCAAAAAGAGCTATGTGACTCCTGGTGAAGCTTTTGGCGGTGAAGTGATTATTGCTGCAGGATTGAAGGGCGATGAATTGTTGATTCTGGAAGGTGCGAGAGGATTGGCAGACGGCGATATCATCAAAATGGAGCAAGGTTCACAAGCGGCTAATTAATAGCAATATAAATAGAAAACTTATGTCCAATATAAAAAATAAACTCAGAGAGTTTAGTTTGTCAAGTTTGGCAGTAGACAACGCTATCAGTGTTTATCTGCTTTCTTTCATGATCTTACTGTTCGGGATAGAAGCCTACCAGGCCATGCCCAAAGAGCAATTTCCGGAAGTGTCTCTCCCGACTGTGTATATCAATACCCCGTATTTCGGAAACTCGGCGGCAGATATAGAAAACCTCATCACCCGTCCCTTGGAAAAGGAAATCAAGACCATCAGCGGGGTCAAGGACATCAAATCGACTTCTATGCAGGATTATTCTGTGATTACAGTCGAGTTTGAAGCAGACCTGGATCAGGATGCGGTCGTGAGAAAGGTCAAAGATGCCGTGGATAAGGCCAAGAGTGATCTTCCGACAGACCTGGATCAGGAACCTACAGTGTTGGAGATTAATTTGTCTGAGATTCCTATTGTTACCATCAATATGTCAGGTGATTACCCCAATGAAGAGTTGAGGTCTTATGCAGAATTTCTGGAAGACAAAATCGAACAGTTGGATGAAATTACCGAAGTGGAGTTGAAAGGTGCCATGGAAAGGGAAGTCAAAGTAGAGGTGGATCTGCTGAAGATGGAATCCATGAAGGTGAGTTTTGATGACATTGCCAATGCAATTTCTGCGGAAAATATGACCATGTCAGGTGGTGAATTGATCAATGAGGATGTCAGAAGGGCGATTCGGGTCAAGGGAGAGTTTGAACAGGTGAAGGAACTGGAAGACCTGATCGTCAAAAGTGAGAACCAGCGTCAGATTTACTTATCAGATCTGGCTACTGTAATTTATGGTTTCAAAGACAGGACAAGTATTGCTCGTGCAGACGGGTTGCCGGTAATTTCTTTGGATGTGATCAAGAGAAAAGGCGAAAACCTGCTTGAAGCGGCTGATAAAATTGCTGCTATTGTGGAGGAATCAAGATCTTCCCTGCCGGATGACCTGACGATCAACTTGTTTAATGATCAGTCTATCAATACCCGAAACGAGGTGAGCAATCTTGAAAACAGCATCATCTCAGGGGTTATTTTGGTAGTATTGGTACTGTTGTTTTTCCTGGGAATCCGAAATGCCCTGTTTGTGGGACTGGCTATCCCCATGTCAATGCTGATGGGTATTCTGGTTTTATCTATGACAGGAGTGACGATGAACATCGTGGTGTTGTTCTCTTTGATTCTTGCCCTGGGTTTGTTGGTGGACAATGCCATTGTAGTAGTAGAAAATATCTATCGGTACATGCAGGAAGGGTACAGTGGTCTGGAAGCTGCCCGCTATGGGGCTGGTGAGGTAGCTGTGCCTATCATCGCTTCCACGGCAACGACGCTGGCAGCCTTTCTTCCCTTGGCTTTTTGGCCGGGGATTATGGGTGAATTCATGCAGTTCATGCCCCTGACGCTGATCATCGTGCTTACTTCTTCGCTTTTTGTAGCGCTTGTAATCAATACCGTTTTTACTTCTCGCTTTATGAAAGTAGATGCTCGGGCAGAAGAAAAGTCCGGCCGCATTCGCAAGCGAAACAATGTGCTGATAGGTTCTCTGATCATGACAATCACGGCGGTGGTTTTCCACTTTGCACAAATTGAGTGGGCCAGAAACATGCTTGGGCTGGTGACGGGAGTTACTTTGCTCAACTTTTTCTTCCTCCGGCCGGCAAGTTTTTACTTCCAAAACCGCATCCTGCCTTTGTTGGAGCGGGTGTATGATAAATTCATTGTTTTTGCACTGCGGTTTCCGGTGGGGATATTTATGAGTACGGTCGGGTTATTGTTTTTCGCTATTATCTTGTTGGGCATCAAACAACCCAAATTGATTTTCTTCCCCGCAGCCGATCCTTTGTACATCAATGTATTTGTAGAATTGCCCATCGATAAGGATATAGAAGCAACCAATACCCTGATGCAAAATGTTGAAGAAAAGGTAAGTGCAGTGATTGCTCCCTACAGTTCAATTGTAGAGTCTGTGTTGTCACAGATCGGAGAAAATACGGCTGACCCCAACAGTCCGCCCGAACCCGGTGTGACGCCCAACAAAGGCCGTTTGACGGTTTCATTTGTTCCGGCACAGGATAGGGGAGGTGTTTCTACTTTCGCGATCATGGAAGACATCAGAGAGGCCGTAAAGAACCTTCCCGGAGTGTCTATCACTGTGGATAAAAACGCAGATGGCCCGGCAACCGGTAAGCCGATCAACCTGGAGATTCAGGGAGAAGACATAGACCGTCTGGCCTTGTTGTCAGAAGATCTGATTGTTTACTTCAACAGCAAGAAAATTCCTGGAATTGAGGAACTGCAATCGGATATCAAGATAGGAAAGCCTGAGGTGCTGGTCAATATAAACCGCGAAGCTGCCAGGCGTTATGAGATCTCCACTTACAGTGTAGCAAATGCGATCCGGACCTCGG
>JALQTV010000202.1 GCA_023268675.1 Saprospiraceae bacterium
TTGCTGATACTTGTCAGCAGTCTGGTGTTGATGTTGTTGTGGCAATTAAGGTCAGGATGCTGCTTCATGATCATCACGACTTCTTCCAATGCCGTGTTTCCGGCACGTTCTCCCAAGCCATTGATGGTGCATTCTATTTGTCTGGCACCATTTTGTATGCCGGCAATAGAATTGGCAGTTGCCAGTCCAAGGTCATTGTGACAGTGGGTGGAAATGATTACATTATCTATGCCTTTTACATTTTCTTTGAGGTATCTGATTTTGGCTCCGTATTCGTCTGGAAGGCAGTATCCTGTGGTATCCGGTATGTTGAGTACAGTAGCACCTGCTTTGATTACGGCTTCCAGGACTTCTGCCAGGTAGGCATTGTCTGTGCGACCGGCATCTTCTGCATAAAATTCTACGTCTTCGACAAAAGATTTAGCCAGCTTTACAGCTCCCACTGCTCTTTCCTTGATCTTGTCACGCGTACTGTTGAGTTTGTGGAAGATATGCAGGTCAGATGTGCCGATACCTGTGTGTATCCGGGGTCTTACGGCATGCTCCAGCGCAGCGGCTGCTGTTTCAATATCTTTGGGGATGGCTCTGGATAGCCCGCATACTGTGGCATTCTTTACCAAACGCGCTATGGAACTTACCGAGTCGAAATCTCCCGGACTTGAAACAGGAAACCCCGCTTCTATGATATCCACACCGAGGAGTTCGAGTTGTGAAGCAATTTCCAGTTTTTCTTTTTTGTTGAGTTTACAGCCCGGAACCTGCTCACCGTCTCTCAGGGTGGTATCGAAAATATGAATCACATCTTTATCCATGATAATACTTCGCCGTTTGGTTGATAAAATTTAAGTTTGCTAACTTCAAAAATATTTACTGAGCCCTTCCATGGAAAATCAAATTCGATCAGGTTTCCAAACTTGTAAAGTATTTTTTTGCACCTAAAAAGCTGATTTTCATTTTTTTGTTAAAAACAGAATTACAATGGCTAAGCAGAGAACAGATGACCTGGTACAACTCATCAACTCCTTGTCCCGGGCAGAAAAACGCCACTTCAGGCTTTTTGTGAGGCGTAACCAATCCAGTGACGATATTCTGTTTTTGCGTCTCTTCGATTTTTTGGAAAAATACAACCAATACAATGAAGAACTCATCCTGAAAAAATTGCCCGAAATAAAAAAGAGACAGCTGTCCAACTTGAAAGCACACCTCTACAAGCAGTTGCTGACAAGCCTGCGCTTGCTTAGCAAACAGGAAAATGAGGATATTCAGATAAGAGAGTCCATTGATTACGCCAGAGTGTTGTACAACAAGGGGCTGTACCTGCAAAGCCTTAGTGTTCTGGACAAAGCCCGCCAAAAGGCACTTCAACTCAACTTCAATGCTTTGGTTATTGAAATCCTGGATTTTGAAAAACACATAGAAAGCCAATACATCACGCGCAGCATTGAGGGCAGAGCAGAAGAATTGGCCCTGCAAGTGGATCAGACTACCCTGGGAATTGCGCGAAACAACAAATACTCCAACCTGGCGCTGAAACTCTATGGACTTTACCTCAAGCTGGGCTATGTTCGGAATGAAAAGGACTACTCCTATGTCAAGCACTTTTTCAAGGCAAATCTACCGGACATCACCTTTCAAAAGCTCGATTTTATTGGACAATTGCATTACTGTGCGGCTTATTGCTGGTACAATCACATCGTCCAGGATTTTCGGATGAGCTATAAATATGCCAGGATGTGGGTGAGCCTTTTTGAAGCAGCTCCGGAGATGAAATATGTGCACACTACCTTGTACCTGAAAGGTTTGCACAACCTGCTCAATGCATTATACAATGCCCTGGATTATCCACGCTTTGCAGAAACTCTGAAGATGCTGGAAGCAGCCAGGGAAGATGATCGCTTGCTTCGAACCATCAACAACGAAGGTTTGTACAATCTTTTCTGGTACATTCATGCGATCAACAAGCATTATCTCGAGGGAACTTTCTCCGAAGGTTTGAAGTTGGTTCCTGCCATCAACGAACTCATAGATTCCAATCCTTATTATTGGGATGACCATCGGATCATGTTGTTTTATTACAAGATTGCTTCGCTGTATTTTGGCAGCGATGATTTTGGTCAGGCCATCCACTATCTCAACCTTATCATCAATCCCAAAAATCCGGATTATCGAGGAGATATACAGGCGTTTGCACGTATTCTCAACCTTATTGCTCATTTTGAACTGGGCAATGAAATTTTGGTAGAATACCAGATCAAATCTGTCTATCGCTTTCTGTCAAAAGTGGAAGACCTGCAGGCAGTTCAAAAGGAAATATTTAAATTCCTCAGACGGGTACCCAATATTCGGGCCGAGGCCCTGCCTAAGGAATTTTCAGCCTTGCGGCGAAAGCTTCTGCCTTACCAGGATGATCCCTTTGAGAAAAGACCTTTCCTGTATCTGGATATCATTTCATGGCTGGAAAGTAAAATTGAAGGCAGGCCTATACAGGATATCGTGCGTGAAAAATTCTTACACAGCAAGGTGAAAAGGGAAGGAAAAAGCGATGTTTTGTAGCAATATGGCTGCCTATTTGGATTGAAATGCAGGGTTTGATTGTTGGTTTTTCTTTTTTTTATACTGAAAATCAGGATATTAAATAAAATAAAATAAATAATATTTGTATTGACTGCAGTGGGTAAATACCCATAATTTGTCACCTTCTTTACCGTTTGAGGCCTATAATTTAGCCATCTGTAACAAGGGATTGTATCAGGCAAGCCCTATTGTCCGGACTTTGGTTCGTGCAGTTTTCGCTTGCTCAGGGACTTAACGGAAAGTATGAAAGAACATTTACTTAGTTATTCAGGTGCAGAAGGATTACATCCCGCTCGATTGGGTATGTTGAAGTTTAAAGGGGAAGTAGTTTTTGGCAATCCTAAGGATGCCTGCAAGGGAATTGGGATTTGCCATCTGATCGTTGGTGACAATCACTCCTCCATGGTAGCGTGCAGAAAAGGAAAACGAGCTAAATGTATTTTGTCATTGCGTTTTCCGGGTACCTTATTGCTCGCATTTGACTTATCGACACTTTCACCGGATGTAGAGGATTTATACTTCAGTAAGCAAAGCTTTTTCAATCCAAGGATGTTTATGATACGGCAATTCCCTGGCTTGTCAGAGCGTTTTTTGCCTTTACGTATCCCGGCGGGGTTTCATGCAATTTTACGGGATGAGAAAACTCTCTACGTGTATCTGCGCCTGATGTGATTTGTACTAACGGATATTGTCTCCGCTGAAGTCGCTGTAATTGAGGTAAACAAGTATGATGCCTGCCACGATGAATACCAATCGAAGGACAAAGCCGAATAGTGGTCCCGGTGCGTCTATCCAGGCGAGGAAGCTGAGTTTCACCCCGATCAGGCTAAGTACAAGTGCCAGGAATCCCGTTCCGGCAAGTAAGAATCCCAATAATATCATCCAGCTTTTCTTTCCGGACATAGGTCATATTTGTTTGATGGAATACACAAAAAATCAACAATTCAGCGCCTAAACGATTACAAAGAATAAAAGTAGTCAAAATTAAGGGTATTAAGCAAGCAGCCCAATTCAATCTTTTGTATTTTTCCTGTAAACAAGCGCAGGCAGTATGATCAAGTTAATTGAGTGTCCCCGGGATGCCATGCAGGGAATCAAACCTTTCATTCCTACCGAAACCAAGGCCGCTTACCTCAATAAATTGTTGCGGGTAGGTTTCGAGACTTTGGATTTTGGCAGTTTTGTATCGCCCAAAGCCATTCCTCAGATGCGGGATACAGAGGAGGTGCTGTCTATGCTGGATTTGTCAGGGGTTTCAACAACTTTACTGGCCATTGTTGCCAATACCCGTGGTGCTGCCGCTGCTGCTGCTTTCGAGGAAATTACTTATTTGGGTTATCCTTTTTCAATTTCCGAGACCTTCCAGCTGCGCAATACAAATGCTACCATTGAGGATTCCCTGGAGCGGGTGACGGCCATTCAGGAGATATGCGAAAAGGCAGGAAAAAAGCTGGTGATTTATATTTCCATGGGTTTTGGGAATCCTTACGGGGACCCCTGGAATGTAGAAACGGTACAGCGTTGGGTCAGCAAACTGGCAGACCTTGGGATCGGTATCTTCCAGTTGTCAGACACCATTGGCGTGGCTACACCAGCAAGTATCAGTTATTTGTTTGGCCAACTTTTGCCAATGTATCCAAAGCTGGAGATAGGAGCTCATTTTCACACACAGGCACATAACTGGCAGGAAAAAGTGGACGCTGCTTACGTGAATGGCTGCAGAAGGTTTGACGGTGCCCTGAGAGGCTATGGGGGCTGCCCGATGGCGAGAGATACCCTCACCGGCAACATGCCTATGGAGAATATGGTCGCTTTTTTTGAAGAAAAGGGAGAGCGTCTTCCTCTAAACAGAGGACTTTTGCAGGAAGCCATGGACATGGCCCTGGAAATTTTCCCCTAAAAAAAGAAGCTTCTCTGACGTTTGTCAGAGAAGCCCCCAAGTATTTTTAAACTATGATTTGATTACATCATGCCCGGCATTCCGCCACCTGGCATTCCACCGCCCATAGCAGGACCATCTTTCTCAGGTTTGTCGCTGATGACACACTCAGTTGTCAATACCATACCTGCAATGGATGCTGCGTTTTCGAGTGCAATGCGCGTTACCTTTGTAGGATCGATAACACCTGCTTTTTTCAAATCTTCGAATTTGTCGGTACGTGCATTGTAACCCTGGCTTCCTTTGCTGTTCATAACTCTTTGAAGGACAACTGATCCTTCTACACCTGCATTGTCAGCAATGGTACGAAGCGGAGCTTCCAATGATTTTTTAACGATTTGTACACCAATCGTTTCGTCTTCATTGACACCTTTCAAATTTCTAAGACGAGCAATGGCTCTTACCAAAGCAACACCACCACCGGCAACGATTCCTTCTTCTACAGCTGCGCGGGTAGCGTGAAGGGCATCATCCACGCGGTCTTTCTTCTCTTTCATTTCTACTTCTGTAGGAGCACCTACATAAAGTACTGCTACACCACCGGCCAATTTGGCCAGACGCTCCTGCAATTTCTCGCGATCGTAGTCTGAAGTAGTAGCTTCGATTTGTTGTTTGATCTGGTTGATTCTGGCCTTGATCTGGTCTTCTTCGCCGTTTCCATTGACAATGGTTGTATTGTCTTTGTCGATGACAATTTTTTCGGCAGTACCCAACATAGAGATGTCAGCGTTTTCCAGTTTGTAGCCTTTTTCTTCTGAGATAACCACACCACCTGTCAAAATGGCAATAT
>JALQTV010000203.1 GCA_023268675.1 Saprospiraceae bacterium
AAAAGATAAGTTGTATTGAATTTAAACGACTTTACATAAGATCAGCCAGTGAGTTAATATCCTGATTCTCCAAATGTCTCTTTTCAAGGGGAGCCCGGAGGGTGTGAATCATGGCAAGCCCAAGTCGGCTGGTAGTGGTCACTCTCGCTGATCTTTCAAACAAGGGAAAGAAGGGCCGAGTGAAGTCATACAAAAGATTGTACCAGCCCGTTTTTGCGCGAATCCCTTTTTGGGGGATGACCATGCCAGGCCTGAACATCCAGGTAGCCCTAAATCCTTTACCAAGAATATAATTTTCGGTTTTGCCTTTTACCCGAGCCCATCGGATGGGTCCGCTTTCAGAACTGTCTGTCCCTGTACCCGATACGTAATTGAATACCATCTCCGGATTCAGTTCATAGAGCAGGTCTGCAAATTTTTTTGTCAGTTCGAAAGTAATCTGATAGTACTGTTCCGGCTGCATCCCCAGGGAAGATACTCCCAAACAAAAAAAGCAGGCATCATACCCACACAATTTATCCCCTATGGTTTCCGGCTGCATAAAATCATCCAGCATGCATTCCTCCAATTTGGGATGTTCCATCCCCATAGCCGTTCTATTGACAACACAGACCTTTTCAATGGCTGCATGTTCCAGACACTCTAGCAACACGCCCTTTCCTATCATACCTGTGGCACCGGTGATGATTACTTTGTACGTCATAAATGATTGCTGCTATAAAAGTTATACAATAGCCTTCAACAACTTAAACACAATGGCTCCTGCGGTCTCCATATTGTCCCGAAGGTAAGCCAGCTTGGTATCCATATCGGTTTCATCCTGTACGGCATCCATCAGATTGACAAAGGCTTCTTTGTCTCTTTTCAGGGGCAGCAAATCATTGAGTTCGTCGCGGGTAAGCTTGGTGATGGCTGAAATTTCCGTAGCCAGCTGTTTGTTGGTCAGCTGCCGGGCCTTGACGGCAGCTTCTCTGAAGCGGTTTTCCATGGTCGAAAATTTAGGGGTGGGAGGATAGGATTTATTCTTTGGAGATCACTGATTCCGTCGGAAACGCTGTCTTTCCAATTTCGGAGACTTTTCCGATAAATTCAAGTATTTTTCCTTCCATTGTAGTGGCTTCGGTTTCGCCCCTGAGCAAGCTCAATCCTGTATTTATTTCTGCACTCAGACTAGAAAGCCCGCTGGTAATTTTATTGGAAGTAGCCTGCAAACCCAAGCTGCCCAGGAGAATTTCCTGCTCAGTTGTCAACTTGGCCGCTGCTTCCAGCCTTCCGGTGACATGAGACTGAGCCGTAGCCATGGCGGCATAGGAAGCGCTGAGAGCGGCCAGTGCCTCCGTTTCCATCTGATCAATGGGGGCCATCATCTCTTCCCTTTGCAGGGCCATTTGTTCGTGTGCTGCTTCCGCAAATTCTATCATAATTTTTGCGGGTTCGTCACTGCCCAGCAATGCCGTAATACGCCTGGCTGCCATGTCCAGTTCTTTGTCTTCCACATATTCATTGAGTACTTCTTTCACAATCGCAGGTTCGTCTTGTCGGGCATCGGTAAGCCTGACCAATAAAGCATCTACTGCAACTCCTGCCTCCTCCGGGTCTGTCAAATACTCCTGCATAGCAGAAATGAGTTGCTGCTGCCGGGCGTTGGAAAACAGAGAAGCGCGGTTCAACTCTTCGAGTACATTAGAGGTAGCCAGGAAGTTTTTCAAAAACAAAGGCTGCCAGGTACTGATCAGAAAAGCATCTATTTTCTGACGTTCCGATTCGAAATAGCGCTGGATAGAAAGCATGTGCAAGCGTTCCATCTCAGTAATTCGGTGGCCTACTTCGGCAGAGAGCTGCACAGTCGGCTGCCGGATGGTTGCGCAGCCCGTAAGAAAGAGCAGGGTGAGTAGCAATAGTTTGTTCATATTGAAGGGGTTTTCACATCAAATTACGGATTTTTTGTGATAAATGCCTTGTGGGAAAAAGCAAATCCTTTCTCTACCACTTCCGCAAATCAAACACATCTTTCCGACGGTCTTTCAGGTTGCGCACACTGCCAAATTCATTGAGGTGCCGCAACAGATCCAGATCCACGTCGGCAATCAGAATCATTTCGGTATTGGGGGTGGCTTCGGCTTTGATACCATTGGCGGGAAAGGCGAAATCACAGGGGGTGAAAACCATGGACTGGGCGTATTGGATGTCCATGTTGTGTACATTCGGAAGGTTGCCCACACTTCCTGCCATGGCTACATAGCATTCGTTTTCTACTGCCCGAGCCTGTGAACAGTTTCGCACGCGGGAGTAACCATTCTGGGTATCCGTGAGGAAAGGAACGAAGAGGATGTCCATACCTTCATCAGCCAACAAGCGACTCAGTTCCGGAAATTCCACATCATAACAAATCAGGATGCCAATTTTGCCACAGTCGGTGTCGAATACCTGCAAACCCTGGCCTCCGCGCATGCCCCAGACTTTTGCTTCGTCAGGTGTGACATGGAGTTTTTCATAGCGCTCCATAGTACCGTCTCGTCTGCAAAGGTAGCCGACATTGTAGAGATGCCCATCTTCCTTGACCTCGGGCATGCTGCCGGTGACAATATTGATGTTGTAGGATATCGCAAGGCCGGAAAAAGTATCTGCTATCTCATCGGTATGACGGGCCAACTGACGGATGGCTTCCGGTTCCGACAAGTGATTGTGTGCCGCCATCAGAGGAGCATTGAAAAACTCCGGGAAAACGGCAAAATCACAGCGATAACCCGATACGGCATCTACAAAAAACTCCGCCTGCTGCACGAGTTCGTCGAGATCCTTGTAGGGACGCATCTGCCATTGAATCAGCCCCAACCTGACAACCTTTTTACTGGTGGACGCTTTTTCATTGGGCTTTTCATAATAAATATTGTCCCATTCCAATAATACAGCATATTCATTGGAAGCTTCGTCGCCCTCCAGGTAGCCTTTGAGGATACGCGCCGGGTGAAAGTCGTTGGATATCTGGAAATTAAAAACAGGATCATGAATCTCCCTGTTTTTTACTTTTTCTATGTACTCACGCGGGCTCAGACTGTCGCTGTATTTATAATAATTAGGAATTCTCCCGCCAAAAGCGATTCCCTTAAGGTTCAGCTTTTCACAAAGTTCCTTGCGATAATCATATAAGCGACGACCGAGGCGAAGCCCCCGAAAATCAGGCTTGATGAAAACATCGATGCCATACAGCATGTCCCCATGGGGGTCATGGGAATTAAAAGTATAATTGGCTGTAACATCACGATAGGTGTGGTAGCCTTCGTATTTGTCATAATCGACAATAATGGAAAGCGCACAACCTGCCAATATGCCATTGACCTTGACAACTACCTGACCTTCCGGAAATTTGTCGAGCAGGGATTTGATGTGCTGTTCCCGCCAGTAAGCTTCCGGCATACTCGAATAGGCAACAATCATCAAGTCTTTGAGTTCCTGATAGTCTTCCATCGTCAGGAATGCGAGGTCAACGTTTTCTATGTCTTTTAGTTCCATAATCCTTGAGAGACGGGTTTTAGATATGAGCTAAATAAGTCAGCAGCACAAAGCTACTGTGGCTTTGCCAAAAAAGCAGTCTAATCGGCGCTTCTGCTTTGCACTAATTTGCCAAAAGATTCGAGCTGCGCTTCCTGCCAGGCGCGGTCTCTCCCCAATTCACCGGCCATAAGTGCTGCAACCAGCGGCGCTGCTTCCAGTGCTGCCCGGGCATCTACCAACAAGAGCCGGAATCTTCGGTCCAAGACGTCCTCTACCTGCACAGCCATTTCGTTCCTGACACTCCAGATGACTTCCGCAGCAGTGAAAGGATGCTCAGGATGAATGAGTTGGCCGAGCTGTGGATACTCTGCAATCAGGCTGCGGATACCGGCTGCCTCAGAACCGTAAGCAGAAAGTGGATCTCCATAAAAAACATGCGGATCATAGCCATATAGTTTCAAGTTGCGCGTACCACAATTGACCGGAGTCAATCCGGCCAGCCGGATACAACGATCTACCACGTCCTTGGCCATTTTTCGATAAGTGGTCCACTTCCCTCCTATGATGGTCAAAAGTCCGCTATCAGACACTAGAATGGTA
This sequence comes from Saprospiraceae bacterium, assembly GCA_023268675.1. Lineage (GTDB taxonomy): Bacteria > Bacteroidota > Bacteroidia > Chitinophagales > Saprospiraceae > JALQTV01. Next base: position 4,096 of record JALQTV010000203.1, read on the forward strand.
TGTTCGCGCGATACAGCTGCCGTATTTTGAGCATCGTCCACTTTTACAAGGGGGCGCAATCCGGCAAAAACCGACAACACATCTTTTCGTTGGATGGGTACTTCGCGATAGCTGTTGAATTGATCCAGAATAAAAGCAATTTCCTCCTCCAGTGCCTGGGGTTCTTCCGAAATATTATCCAACGGAGTGTCCGTAGTTCCAATGACTACCGCATTTTGCCAGGGAACGGCAAAGAGCACCCTGCCATCCCTTGTTTTTGGAATCATGAGTGCATCGTCCGAAGCAAAGAGTTCGCGGCTAATTACGAGGTGTACTCCCTGAGAAGGCATCACCACCGGGCGTGCACCGGGGGCATCCATCTCAAGGATTCGGTCAGCAAACACTCCGCTGGCGTTGACTACCATTTTTGCCCGAACAGCCATACTTGTCCCACTGATATCATCTTTAATCCCAACCCCGATTGTCCTGCCATTTTCTTTCAGCAAGGCTTCTACAGGGAAATAATTGAGTACGATGGCTCCCAAATCGCTGGCGGTAAGTGCCAGACTGATGACCAGCCTCGCATCGTCAAACTGCCCGTCAGCATAAGCTATTCCTCCGCGCAATCTTTTTCGGCGAATGCCAGGCAAGCGATTCAGGGTACTTTTTTTACCGAGGATCTTCGTTCGCCCCAGGCTTCGCGCACCGGAAAGCAAGTCGTACATCGAAAGTCCCAATCCATAGAACCATTTATCAAATTCTGAATAAGCAGGAATTACAAACTGTTGTACCCGAGTCAGGTGAGGGGCATTGGCCAGCAGGTAGGATCGCTCGCGCAGGGCTTCTACCACCAATTTGATGTTGCCCTGAGCCAGATAGCGCACCCCACCATGTATCAGTTTGGTACTGCGACTGGAAGTGCCTTTGGCAAAATCATTTTTTTCGAATAGTGCTACGCTGTATCCTCTCTGGGCAGCATCTACGGCTATGCCCAACCCGGTAGCACCGCCACCGATCACCAGCATGTCCAGTTGATCGGTTTGGGATAGTTTTTCAAGGGATTGTTTTCTATTTAGCATATATCTTGGGGGAAATCTGTTATTCGTTTATGCGTTGCTCCAGGCCAGCACTGCCTGTAGAGCATTCTGCCACTGCCTGAGTTTGTCCTCTCTTTTG
>JALQTV010000204.1 GCA_023268675.1 Saprospiraceae bacterium
TGACGAACTGACTCTGGGGCGCTCTATCCTGGCTCGTGTGCCTTATCAAAGCCAGGGTGAGTGATATGTCCGGAGTTGATCTGTCTGTCATCATTGTCAACTACAATGTAAAGTTTTTTCTCGAGCAGACATTGTTGTCTGTACGCAGCGCCTCGAGGGCTCTGCGAGTCGAAGTTTTTGTAGTGGACAATCAATCCACAGACGGCTCAAATGAAATGCTCGCCGAAAAATTTCCGGAGGTACACAAAATCCTCAACCCAAGCAATGTAGGTTTTGCCAAGGCCAACAACCAGGCCATCCGGCAGGCACATGGAAAATACATTCTCCTGCTCAATCCCGACACGGTGGTTGCCGAAGACACTTTCGATCGATGTTTTGCCTTCATGGAAGCTCATCCCGACGGAGGTGGGCTGGGAGTAAAAATGATAGATGGTTCAGGTATTTTTTTGCCGGAGTCGAAGCGAGGATTTCCCGGTCCTTTTGTGGCTTTTTGCAAGACATTCGGCTTGTCTGCTCTTTTCCCAAAGTCAGCTTTTTTTAACCGCTATTACCTGGGACATCTGGATCCGGAAAAGACACACCGAATCGAGGTGTTGTCAGGGGCTTTCATGTGGCTGCGCAAAGAAGCACTGGACAAGTCGGGCTTATTGGACGAGGACTTTTTTATGTATGGCGAAGACATTGACTTGTCTTATCGACTCACGCTGGCGGGCTACCAAAATTATTACTTTCCCGGGACGAGCATCATCCATTACAAAGGAGAAAGCACCAAAAAGGGGAGTCTCAACTATGTGAGGGTGTTTTACCAGGCCATGATCATTTTTGCCAACAAGCATTTCCGGGGTAAGGAGGCGGGTTTGTTTACAGCAATGTTGCGACTGGCTATTTATTTTCGGGCAGCACTGACCCTGCTGGGCAATTTTTTCCGGGAGGGGAAACCTGCGCTCGCAGATACAGCCCTGATTTATGGTGGTTTGGTGGGTCTGAAGGCTTTTTGGGCCGTTTACCGCTTTGGTGATCCGAATTACTATTCGACGGATTTTTACCTGGTCAACGCACCGCTTTATACCGGAATCTGGTTGTTTTCTGCCTGGCTGAATGGTGCCTACGAGTCCGGAGCCGACTTTTCAACTCTTCGCAGGGGGTTATTACTGGGAACCCTTTTGATTGCTGCCGTTTATGGTTTCCTGGATGTGGAGTATCGGACTTCAAGAGCACTTATTCTAATGGGGACAGTCTGGGCTATGGCAGCTACTGTTTCCTGGCGTTACCTGCTACACTTCCTTCGATTCGGCAATTTTTCTCCGGACCAGCCGGAACCCCTCCAACTATTGATCGTTGGGAGCCCCGGGGAATCGGAGCGTGCAAGGGAATTGCTGCAGCAGGCAAGGGTACAAAAGAATGTGGTGGGAGTCATTGATCCCGAAGGGCGGTCGCTTGAGGAAGGCAGTCTGGGCCATTTGAATCAATTGTATGAGTTGGTTCGCCTTTTTGGGATTGAGGAAGTTGTTTTTTGTTCCGGCGATGTGACCAATAGGCAGATTATAGCTTACATGAATCTTTTGGGGCCGGATATATCCTATAAAATTTTACCCGAAGGGTGCCAAAGTATCATTGGTAGCAATTATAAGAACACGCGGGGAGAATTGTACACCGTGGAGATGGCGTTTCGGATAAATCAACCTGTGTATCGGAGGCAGAAGCGCCTGCTTGATGTATTATTATCGCTGCTTTGTCTGCCTTTTCTTCCGCTGTTGGCATTGCGCGGGCAGAAGGTGGGGAAGATGCTGAGGAATGCATTGTCAGTACTTGGTGGGAAAAAATCCTGGGTTGGATATGCGGGAGATGGCAGTTTTTCTCGAAACCTCCCCCCTTTGAAGCCTGGAGTACTTTCGCCGGCAGACTTCCCGGATGTATCGGAATTGGAACCGAGGACCTTGGAGCAGCTGAATTTTTTGTATGCAAGAGATTACAAGCCCTCCCGCGATTGGGAGATATTTCGGAGAGGGCTTGGCAGGTAGTTACTTGTCTTGTTTGGCAAAAACCCGCTTTAGCAATTCTGTGCTTCTGGCTGCCTGATCGCTGCGAATCTTTTTTTCTCCGGCTTCTACTACTCCAAACAATCCGGTCAGTGCTCTTTGGGCAACGTAATCGTCCAGTTCGGGGTTTACCTTTTCTACCAGGGGTATTTTGTTGTAGGCGCTGACAATTTCCTGCCAGTATTTACGGGCATTTACTTTGTCAAGGGATTGAATGATTACAGGCCGGAAGGAGTCATAAAGAGAGGCATAGGTGCTGCGTTCCAAATATCTGGTGGCGGCATCCTGGTCGCCCATCAGGATATCCATGGCATCGGTAAAACTCATTTTTTTGATGGCATCTACAAAGATAGGACCTGCTTCCGATGCGGCATCTTCAGCTGCCCGGTTTAGTTTTTCTATCAGGCGGGTTTCCGCGTCAGCGAAGCCAGGGACGACGCGCAGTCTGCTGACCACCTTCTGTGCTTCCTCGGGTAGCATGATCTTCCAGGGGCTTTCCAGGTATCCGTTTTCCCGGGCAAGTTGAGATACTGCTTCTTTCAAACCCTGATCCAGCGCCTGCTTAAGCCCCTCGGCAATGTCTTCCTCGGTCAGGGGCAGTACCGGTGCTGCAGCTGCTTTTGCTTTGTCCAGCACGCCTTTGAGGCCCTGGGCTTGTGTAGAACAGGAAAAAAGACCCATCAATAAGATAATGGTAAGTAATCTCATATTTTTTTTAATTTGGTGAACAAACCAATGTCGGTTTTACTGTAAACGCTTTTCGGTTATTCCTGCATTCAATTTTTTTGTTAAAATATAGCTAAAAAAACATTCCCCATGAGATTTCTGCTTGTATGCTCCTTGTTCAGCCTGTTTGTTGTATCCTCGCTCACTGCTCAGGATAAGCGTCCACGCGAATACGGCATCGAATTTGGGGTGCTGCCTGTCGGCAAAAATAACGCCATAACTGATGTTCCCGGAGTGGAAGTAGGCCAGGTTACTGTGATCCGGGGGGACAGTGTGCAGACCGGTGTGACGGCTGTTTTACCCTATCGGGGAAATATTTTCATGCAAAAAGTACCTGCAGCAATTTATTTGGGCAATGGTTTTGGCAAACTTGCCGGTTACAGTCAGGTAGAGGAACTGGGCAACATCGAGACTCCCATATTACTTACCAATACGCTGAATGTGCCCATAGTTGCCAATGCTGTGATGGACTATATTCTGCAGATGGAAGGAAATGATGGAGTGAAATCGGTCAACCCGGTTGTAGGAGAAACCAATGATGGGGGCCTCAATGACATTCGCGGCAGGCATGTTTCCAGAGCGGCTGTTTTGGAAGCCATTGATAAAGCGAGCGGTGGACCGGTTGAAGAGGGAAATGTGGGAGCAGGTGCAGGGACGCGCTGTTTTGGTTTCAAAGGAGGCATAGGTACGGCTTCCAGGAAATTGCCGGCGAAAGCAGGGGGATATACTGTAGGAGTACTGGCGCAAACCAACTTTGGAGGGGTGCTACAGATAGCAGGAGTGCCTGTTGGACAACTATTGGGCAATTACTACATGAAAAGTACGGTGGAGGGTTCTCCCGATGGTTCCTGCATGATGGTAGTAGCTACCGACGCACCACTGGATGCCCGCAATCTAAAACGCCTGGCCAAGAGAGCCATGTTGGGGCTGGCGCGAACCGGGGGCCTTGCATCCAACGGCAGCGGAGATTATGTCATTGCCTTTTCTACCCATGCAGCACTGCGTGTACCTTACCAGGCGGATGGTCCCTTGCAAACACAGGAGGTTTTGCACAACGATTTTGTTTCTCCTTTGTTCCTTGCCTGTATAGAAGCCACTGAAGAGGCAATCGTCAATTCTCTTTTTGCCGCTGAAAGCGTGCACAACAAAATTGGTTCTGCTGATGAATTGCCTGTCAACCGTGTGCTGGAATTGATGAAGACCTGGAAAAGACTAAAATAAATCTCCTATGTCCACAGATGCTGCCGGTTCCTATCCTGAAATTGCTGCTGTAATATTGGCTGCAGGAAGTTCGAGTCGCATGGGGCAACCCAAACAATTGCTCGAGTGGCAGGGCAAAACCCTGTTGGAAGGGATAGTGGCGAAAGTCAAGGAGGCCGGTACCGGGGAGGTGTTTGTTGTCTTGGGGGCTAAGGCCAAAAAAATAATCCCTGTCCTGGAAGACCAGCCAATTACTTTGGTTGAAAACCCGGATTGGGAAAGGGGCATGGGTACGTCTGTGGTCGCGGGTGTCCGAGCTGCGATGGCATCCGGAGCCGATGCAGCTTTGGTTGTGTTGGTGGACCAGCCCTATGTAAGTGTTGCCTTGTTGCGAGACATCCTGCAGCTTCATCGCGAACATCCCAAAGCACTGATCGTTTCGGATTATGGTACCCACTCCGGTGTACCTGCCCTTTTTCCTGCCTTTTTCTTCCCCGAATTGCTCCTATTGAAGGGAGATGAGGGGGCTCGCAAAATTATCAAGCGCTATTCCGGAGAAAAAATTGCTGTTTCCTTTCCCGAAGGAAATTTGGATTTGGACACTCCGGAAGACTGGAATCGCCTGATTTCGGAAGCTTAGGCATTTAATTGCTTGAGTTGGTTTATTTTTCAAAATTTTATTTCTTAGATTTTGTTTATTTTTTGCGTAGGCTAAAACCAAGCAATTTAATGATTTGATTGTCAAATATTTGTATTTATTTTTCGATCAAGTACATGGATTATTAGACAAAACCCAGGAAACTTTTAAACAGATTATTGTTTCCTGTGTTCCTTGCGTATATATTTGCGGCGCCAAAAAGCAAAAAGACAAATGGAGTTAAACGATCGGATCATTGAGGCAGCGAGGTCTTTGTTTATGAGATACGGGATCAAAAGCATTACGATGGAAGATATCACCCGAGAGATGGGCATATCTAAGAAGACCCTGTATCAGTCAGTTGACAACAAGGAGGACCTGGTCAACAAGGTACTGACCTGCAAAATGCAGGAAGACCTGTTGAGTTTGCAGCAGATCCATCGGGAGTCTTTGGATGCTATAGATGAGATGCTCAAAATTACCCGCTACATCCTGGCTACTTTGCGGGATCTTTCTCCTACAGCAGTTTATGACCTCAACAAATATTATGGGGCTATCTGGAAAAAGAACCAGACCGAGCATCAGCAACACCTGTATCAGTTGATCCGAAATAACC
>JALQTV010000205.1 GCA_023268675.1 Saprospiraceae bacterium
ATGGAAACTACTTTACAAACACACTACCACAGTTGTTACGCCAAATTCAAATGGCGATCTCTCCTGATTAAAGGGTCAGGCCTGCCACCGTTGCAGCGCTAACCCTGACAGCCAATTTCCATTATCAGAAACAGCATTGCGAAATGACCGGGGGGCATGTATTTGCCCCTGTCAAATCCTGTCTTGTACGCACTAAGCGTTCGAGCAGCCATTGAACCATTTCGCTTGATGTCATCGTCCCTCAAACGATAGCAAATTGCTTTCGTTTGTCCTGGAGACTTGTGTTTGTCATGAAGCCATGACAACAACTGCTAATGGTTTGGCCATTCCTGAGTAATCGGTTTTTTCTGAAGAAGAAATCGCCCCTGGCAGGGTTTGCCTTTTTCCGAATGAGAACATCGGAAAGAGATGGTAGCCTGATGCCCGGAATCAAACAACAACACCCTTACAAATTAACACACAACACAAACACTACTTATCATGAAACGCAATAAAAACTTCGAAAATATCATCCTTGTAGCATTGGTCATTTTTGGCATTGCCGGCACCTATTTTATGCTTGGAGGCAAAAGCAGCGAATCTGATGCAGGTCAACAACCCCCAATCGCCGTAGTATCAGACTATTCAAGTTATGCTGCCCCAACCTCTACCATTGCCGACAAAAAACAAAAGCAACACCTAAACATAGCAGGTGCCATGCATACCGGCCAACCGCTTCAATTTGAAATTGGAAGCTTCAACGAAAACGCAGAATACACTTTAGAGCTGGGTAATGGCAAAACCCGCACCCTCAAAGAAAAAGACTTTTATTTCACCTACGATACTCCCGGCAACTATAAGGTAAAACTCAGTGTCAAGTACAATGGAAAAACACAGGTTTTATTTGCCGAAAACATTTTCATAGACTCAAAGGAACGCTACGCAACAGCTTACTGATAACCGGAAGAGTTTGGGAGTTATCTTAGTTTTGGATTACATTGTGGAAGTGGCCTTTAACAAGGGGCCACTTTTTTGTTTTTTTTAAATCTTTTTGCTTCAAAATTTGTTACCTCCCCATAAACTTAAATTTTAACGTATGAGGCAAATTTCCAATCTTCTAGAGAGATCAGCCTTTGGAGTATGCGCCTATCTTGGCAAAAAAATGGGCATCACCTCCTCCAGAGTACGCGTTTACTTTATCTACTTGTCCTTCGTAACACTGGGTTCACCCCTACTTTTCTATTTGTTTTTTGCTTTCTGGCTTAATGTTCGGGAATATATCCGAAAGAGCAGAAATATGATCTGGGAATAAGTAAGCCCCGGGAACATCCTGCCAGCTTTCTATTGCTGGAATGCAAATTGAACAATATTGGCTCCCATCTCTAATGCTGATCTCCTGACTTCCTCCGGGTCATTGTGTACTTCTGCATCTTCCCATCCATCACCCAGGTCGCACTCGAAGGTATAAAAGCAAACCAATCTCCCTTCCCACAACAGCCCAAAACCCTGTGGTGCTTTGTTATCGTGGGCATGAACCTTGGGTAATCCATTGTTGAAGGTAAAGGCCTGCCGATAAATTTCGTGTTCGAATGGCAACTCTACCCACTCTAATTCGGGAAAAACCTTCTTCATCGCAACCCGCACATAGGGATCCATACCATAATTGTCGTCAATGTGCAAAAAACCACCCGCAATCAGATAATCTCGCATATTTCTCGCTTCCAGGTCCGAAAAAACGACATTGCCATGCCCTGTCATGTGAACGAAAGGATAGTTGAAAAGCTCCACACTTCCCGCTTCCACCACTGCATAATCCGGATCCAGGTTGGTTCCCAGGTAGCGGTTACAAAAGCGTGTCAGGTTAGGCAGCGCTGTTGGGTTGGCATACCAATCTCCGCCACCGTTGTACTTTAGCAAAGCAAGTCTGAGCGGAACAGCAGCCTCCCTTGCAGCCAGCATTGGCAGCATGAGAAGTACAAAAAACAAAATGCGTAGGCGCATGCGTTTACAAATTTAGTTGATAAATCATAGTACAGGCCACCATAGCTGCCGTTTCCGTGCGCAGCCTGCTGGGACCAAGACTCAGGGCTTTCCAGCCGGCTTCAGTTGCCATTGCGACCTCCTCCGGAGAAAAATCCCCCTCCGGCCCTATCAGTACCTTAACGTCGGTTCCGGGAGGATAGTTTTGGCAAAGGTATGCTTCTCACCTTCGGCGCAATGGGCAATGAAGCTGGAACCCTTAAAATCCGGATCTATCAGGCAATCCTTGAAGCGCATCGGCTCATCCAATTGAGGAAGGTATCCTTTCAAAGACTGCTTCATCGCAGCAAGCAAAACCTTTTCCAGGCGGTCTAATCTGAGCGTTTTCCTTTCGGAACGCTGGCAAATAACCGGTGTAATACGTGAAATGCCTACTTCCGTCGCTTTTTCCAACAGCCATTCCAGACGATCGGCGTTTTTTGTAGGCGCTACCAGCAAATGAAATTGGTAAGGCAAGGCGTTCCAGTTTTCCTGCACCCGTAGCACCTCCGCCCCAACCTGTTTTTTGCTTACTTCTCTGATCCGCATCGTCAACAAATGCCCCTTTCCATCTACCCCAATGATTTCGTCTCCCACCTTTTTGCGAAGCACCTGTACACAATGCCTGGATTCCTCAGAAGATAATTCAGCACCATTGTCAGACCAATCGCTTACAAAAAAAAGCTGCATAATGATAGCATAAACAATAATTTACAAAATTGGCCTTTTTGGGCCGGCCATTAAACCTCATTTTTTCGCATTTTCCCCTTACCTTTAAAGTTGCTTTGCAACCTACAGTGCTTTGCACTTGTTATGGCAAAGATTCATAAAATTAACAATTGTACGCGAATATGGATTATCTAATCATGGCAGGGCAGTTGATGCTGAGCCTGTCAATTTTGATTGTACTACACGAAATGGGCCACTTTTTCCCGGCCAAGTGGTTCGGCACCAGGGTAGAAAAGTTTTACCTGTTTTTTGATCCTTGGTTTTCATTGTTCAAGATAAAAAAGGGAGAAACGGAGTATGGCATAGGTTGGCTTCCTTTGGGGGGATATGTGAAAATATCCGGTATGATAGACGAGAGTTTTGATACCGAACAAATGCAACAAGAACCGCAGGAATACGAATTCCGCTCTAAAAAAGCCTGGCAGCGATTGATCATCATGCTGGGAGGGGTTACCGTCAATTTCATCCTGGGTTTCTTCCTCTATGGCATGGTACTATGGGTGTGGGGAGAAGAATACCTGCCCAATAAAAATGTTCAATATGGCATCTATGCGGATTCCCTGGGACTGGACATGGGACTTCGTGATGGCGACCACATTGTCGCCATTGGAGACAAACCCTTCGACATCTTCAACGAAAGAACGGTTTTCAAGGAAATCGTCATTAACAATGCTTCCAGCATCACAGTAAATCGGGAAGGCGCCGAAGTAAAATTACCTGTTGAAGAAAAATTCGTGGACATCCTCTCCAGACATGAAAACAAAGACAAAACAATTTTTATCCCGCGAACGCCATTTGTAGCTGCGGAGTTCTTTCCCGAAGGACCAGCCGAAAAAGCAGGTATTCAAAAAGAAGACCAGATCATTGCCTTAAACGGTCAGCCTACACCTTTCTTTACTGACTTCTACACATTGGTAAAGCCACTGAAAAGTCAGGAAGTCACCGTAGCGGTGCTCAGAAACGAAACAGACACCCTGAACTTTACCATGACTACTACCGAAAACGGTGCCATAGGCGTGTACCCTTATTCCTTTACGCGTTTCTTTGATACAGAGCGATTGGAATATACCCTGGCAGCTGCTATCCCTGCAGGAGTTGCCAAAGGATGGAGTTTCCTCGGAGATCAGGTAAAGGCTTTCGGGCAAATGTTCCGGGGTAAGATCAAAGCTTCAGAAAGTCTGGGAGGCTTTGGTTCCATTGGGCAAATGTTTGGAAATGTCTGGCTTTGGGAGCGATTCTGGACCATGACTGCCATACTTTCTCTCATTCTGGCATTCATGAACCTGCTACCCATTCCCGCCCTGGATGGCGGCCACGTCATGTTCCTGCTTTACGAGGTTGTCACAGGTCGCAAACCCAGCGATAAGTTCATGGAATACGCTACCATGATCGGATTCATCATCGTGATTAGCCTGGTGCTTTATGCCAACGGCCTGGATATTATCCGCAATTGGTTTAATTGACAGAAAATAAACACTTTGAAGTGCTGCGCAATATTTTTTTTTCAAATCAGCGAAAAAAAATGTTGCGCAGAATCGAAAGAATACATAAATTTGCCCACCTTCAAAAGCGAAGGATATATAAAAGCTGCCCGGGTGGCGGAACTGGTAGACGCGCTGGATTCAAAATCCAGTTCTGGCAACAGAGTGTGGGTTCGATTCCCGCCCCGGGTACAATAAAAGCCCTGCAAAATTTGCAGGGCTTTTTTGTTTTGCCAAAGGCAATTCCTCTTACCCTATCTTCAAAGATGTCATGGTCAAGGACCCTGCCAGGGGCTTGTCATTGAAAAGAACAATTTCTTCGTTTTTATCTTGAAGTGCCAGCGAATAAATCAAAGGGAGGTAGTGTTCAGGAGTGGGAATAGCCAGATCAAAAGCTCTTCCCTGAGACCTGAAATTAACCAACTTTTCGTGGTCCCCATCTAAAATATAATTTTTCATTTTTTCATTGGCTTCAATGGCCCAGTCAAAGGCAAATTCTTCGTTGAGCTTGTTCCAGGCTACCATACGAAGGTTGTGCACCATGTTGCCACTGCCCACAATGAGCACTCCCTTTTGGCGCAGCTTGTTTAGCTCTCTCGCCAACTCATAATGATATTGTGGTGGTTTGGTATAATCTATGCTCAACTGAATTACAGGTACATCAGCATCAGGGTAAAGGTGCTTGATCACACTCCATGCTCCATGATCCAGCCCCCACTTGTCATCCAGTCCAACCTCGGTTTTAGTGACCATGGATTGGGTTTCCCTTGCAAGCTCGGGGCTGCCGGGGGCGGGATACTCCACTTCGAACAATTCCTTTGGAAAACCACCAAAATCGTGAATGGTCCTCGGGCTTTGCATAGCAGTTACAAATGTCCCCTTGGTTTCCCAATGGGCAGAGACACATAGTACGGCGGTTGGTTTGGTAATTTCAGTACCAACTTTTCTAAATCCTGCAACAAACTCATTCTCTTCTATCGCATTCATAGGACTT
>JALQTV010000206.1 GCA_023268675.1 Saprospiraceae bacterium
ATGCCATTCAGAATAGCTAGTTCTTTGAATCGGCTTTGTGGCATGCCCTCGCGTTGGAGTACACTCTGTAAGGTGCCACTTTGTTTTACGGTAACAATGCTGATGCGCTCCGGTTGCTTGTTGAGCATGGCCGGGTCTGTCAAGGGTCGAAAGTTGGTCATAGTGCGGGTAAATTGCGGCTGGTAAGTGGCAAAGTCTGCTTTCATGCTCATACCGGTAAACTGATACATCGTTTCACCATAGCGAATGAAATAAGTCTGTAGGCGGATGTATTGTTTTTCAGCACCTTCGACGGCTTGTTCCTGCTGAATTTCTTGTTCTGCCACGACAACATAGGCAGGCATGCCCGATACCAGGGTTTCGTTGGATTGTACCAAAGTAAGCTGGTTTTCACTCAGGTGCTGACTGACCGCTTCCTGGAAGGTTTTTTGCGAAGCGATGGTAAAATACATATAGGCTTTACCATCTTCGGGAGCCATTTGTACCTGCTGCGGCGTGTTGTTGGTTTTCCAGCCGGGAGGGATGGGGTATTGAAATTTCAATACCGGATGGTAAAAAGTACCGGCTTCAACAAAGCCCTGATTGGGGTCTTCTCCATAAATCAAGCCATCTATCATGCGAAGGTAAGAGTCGCGACCTACATCCAAATCTGCACTGTTGTGCTGCGTCTGCCAATTGGCAGCCAGTTGGTGCACGCGGGTATAGCGGTCTCCCGGGTCGGGGTGGGTGGATAGGAAGGTCGGAATGCGGCCCCCCTCACTGTCTGATAGATTTTTGATGGTTTGGAAGAAATTGGCCATCTGGTGAGCATCGTAGCCTATGGTAGAGGAGTATTGAACGCCCAATTCGTCCGACTGTGACTCATCATCCCTGCCGTATTTCAAAAACAACAAACCCAGTCCCGACTGTGCCACTCCGGCATAATCTGCAAAATCTTCAGAAATGACCATACCGGTAATCAACAAGCCCTGAGCAAGGATTTGTTTGCTGTACTGACTGGCAGAGTGTCGTGCCGTAATGTGGCCGATCTCGTGCCCCAGCACACCGGCAAATTCGGCTTCGTTGTTGAAATGCGCCAGAATACCCCTGGTGAAATAGACAAAGCCCCCTGGTAGGGCAAAGGCATTGACTACAGGAGAGTCGAGGATCTTAAATTCGTAAGGTACTTCAGGCCGGTGCGACACAGCACCCATTTCCTTTCCTTTTTTGTTGATAAACTCCTGCAAGGTGGCATTGTCATACAAACCAAAACTGGCAACAATACCAGGATCTGATTCCAATCCCAGGGCGCGTTCCTGGTCATCAGTCAGCAACATCAATTCCTTTTTCCCGGTAACGGGATTGACAGAACAAGCTGCTACAAAAATCAACAAAAGAAAAGTAAACAGGATTCTGGTTTGCATAGACTGTTTTTTGATTTAAAACGAAAATGAAGAATTATTCGTTTATCGATTGTAGTAATTTATGAGTTCGGATACAATTTACTGCAGATTGGTCTTGCAGCATGTACGATTCCGCAAAATTCTCTTATTATTACAAATCTTCCTGCCAAAGAAGCCGATATTTATGCAAATGACTCCGTTATATGCACACTTACAGCGCGCCCGTGAACAGAGGCAAAAGCAATTGGCTGTGCTGATAGATCCCGACAAAGCTACTCCCGAAGCCCTTAGCCGTATCCTCCGATTGGCCAATGCTGCAGGAGTGGATTATTTGTTTGTCGGGGGAAGTTTGCTGGTTCGGGGCGAAACGGATGCCTGTATCCAACAGATAAAGTCTCAAAGTACCATCCCCGTCATTCTTTTTCCGGGCAATCACATCCAGGTAAGCAGTCATGCCGATGCTATCTTATTGCTTTCCCTGATCTCGGGGCGCAATCCGGATTTCCTGATCGGTCAGCATGTGGTAGCAGCGCCCGCCTTGCGAAAAAGTGGCCTGGAAATCATACCTACGGCCTACATGCTCATAGATGGTGGCAGAGCTACTTCGGCTTCCTACATCAGCAACACCATGCCGATCCCTGCGAATAAGCCCGAAATTGCCGCTTCCACCGCCATTGCAGGGGAGATGTTGGGACTCAAAATGATCTATCTGGAAGCAGGCAGCGGCGCCATGCATCCCGTTTCTCCGGAAATGATTGCCGAGGTGCACAGGCATACCCGGGTTCCGCTCATCGTGGGTGGGGGCATACGTTCGGCCAAACAAGCACTGATGGCTGCCGAAGCCGGTGCGGATTTGATTGTGATCGGTACGGCTTTTGAGAAAAATCCGGAGCTGTTGCCTGAAATTGCAGCTGCGCTCAAAAATTTTGGCGATAAGCCATAGCAGAAGGGATTAAAGAAACCGGCAAACTCGAATTTTTGTAGTAACTTGTTCATCTAACTGAAAAAACTTTGAAAGAAGGTATTGTCATAAAATCTACCGGTAGCTGGTATCTGGTGCAACTGGATCAGGAGACGGTTTTGGAGTGCCGCATCGTCGGTAAATTCAGGCTCAACGGTAAAAAACTGACCAATCCCGTAGCGGTGGGCGATCGCGTGAAGGTAGAGCCCGACGCAGAGGAAGGCAGTGGAGTGATCCGCGAAATTTTGCCTCGCGACAACTACGTGGTGCGGCAGTCGCCCCGACGCAAACACGACCTACACCTCCTGGCGAGCAACATAGACCAAGCCATGGTGGTGGTTACCATCGTCAACCCCAACCTCAAACAGGGGTTTATTGATCGTTTCCTGTTGATGACGGAGCCTTACGATATTCCTGTGACCATCATTTTTAACAAGGCAGACCTTTACAACGAGGGAGATCTGGGAGTCTTTGCCTATCTCAAAGAAATTTACGAGGCCATAGGCTACCAGGTACTGTTGGTATCATCGGTCAATCAGACAGGACTGGAAGCCTTGAAAGCACAACTGCGCGACAAAATTACCCTGGTGAGCGGTCAGTCGGGAGTGGGTAAATCTACTTTGATCAATGCCATTCAGCCACAATTGCAGCTGAGAACAGCTGAAATTTCAGATTTTTCGGGCAAAGGGCAGCACACTACAACCTTTGCACAGATGTACAACCTGGATTTTGGCGGAGCCATCATCGATACGCCGGGTATCAAGACCTTGTCCTTCAATCACCTGGAACCCATGGATGTAGCGCACAACTTCAGAGAATTTTTTACAGTGTCTGAGGATTGCCGCTTTCGCGGAAAATGCCTGCATCGCAACGAGCCGGGCTGTGCTGTGAAGCAGGGCGTCGAGGACGGAAGCATCAGCGAACTCAGATATGCCAATTACCTGGCCATCGTGGATGAAATCGAAGAAATCAATTACTGGGAGAGAAACAGCCAGTATTGAGCAATCACAAATACACTAACTTATGAAAGTAACCTACTTTAACTTGTTATTGGCGCTGGCCTTTTCTTTGGTCACATGCCAAATGATTGCCCAGGTTGATATTTACAATTCCGGAGGAGATCTCATGCCCGAACAGGCTGCCTTCGACGTGAAGTTTTATGACTTGCAGTTAAAAGTAGATCCGAATAAACAGTCCATCGCCGGCACATTGAGTTTAAGGGCAGAGGTGTTGTCTCCTATTCAAACCCTGGTGTTGCAGCTCGATAATCTGCTCAAGGTAGAGGCAGTTCTCGAAAAAGGAACATCAAAAAAGGCTTCGTTTCAACACGAAGACGGTTTGTTGCGCATTGGATTGGATAAAAGTTATCCGGTAGGATCTATGCTGGAGGTAAGCATTCGCTATGGCGGAAAGCCACGTGTGGCACCCAATCCACCCTGGGACGGAGGTTTTACCTGGAAACAGACAGCGGATGGTTCGCCCTGGATCGCGACGAGTTGCCAGTTGATCGGGGCTGATGTATGGTGGCCCTGCAAAGACCATGTATCTGACGAACCCGATTCCATGGCTCTGCACATTGAAGTACCTGAGCCACTGGTTGTCGCTTCGAACGGAGTGCTTCGGGGGATTGAAAGCCTTCCTTCCGGCAACCGCATTTACCACTGGAACATCCTGAACCCCATCAATATTTACAATGTAGCCTTGAATATTGCACCTTATCGCCTTATCGAGGGCAGCCTGGAAAGTGTCGCCGGTGGCGAGTTTCCTGTAATGTTTTATGTACTTCCGGAAGATTATGAAAAAGGGAAGGCTTTTTTCCCGGAAATCCTGGACCACCTGCGGTTTTTTGAAGAATTGCTGGGGCCTTATCCCTTCCGCAACGAAAAATATGGTGTAGCACAGACTCCTCACTTGGGTATGGAACACCAAACGATCATTGCTTACGGTGCCGGTTTCAAAAACACTTCTATGACCAGGGGCTCCGACTGGGGCTTTGATGCCCTGCACCATCATGAATTGTCTCACGAGTGGTGGGGCAACCTGGTGACCAATAAGGATTGGAAAGACATGTGGATACATGAGGGTTTTGGCACTTACATGCAGGCTTTGTATGTGGAACAATTGAAGGGAAAAGAGTGGTACCACCGCTACCTGGCCAGTCAGCGTGGTTTTGCCAACGAACGGGCGATTGCTCCCAAAGAAATCACTTCTTCCCGCGATATTTACAAATCGCCCATTTACGCCAAAGGAGCCTGGGTATTGCATACGCTGCGCTTTTTGTTGGGTGACGAAGACTTTTTCAAGGCACTTCGCACGATGACTTATCCCACCCCCGAAGCAGAGCAGCGCACGGACGGCAGTCAGGTCCGACAGGTAGATACGGAGGAATTTGTCCAAATCTGTGAAGCAATCAGCGGCAAAGAACTCGATTGGTTCTTCGAGGTTTATACCTACCAGCCTAAATTGCCTACCTTGAAGCACTATACGTTGGACAATCAATTGTTTGTGCAGTGGGAAAGTCCGGTAGATATGGAATTTCCCATGCCGGTGGAAATATCTGTCAATGGGCAGGTAAAAAGAATAGAAGTGCCTGCAGGAGGAGCTACCCTACGCATCAATGCGGGAGATGAAATCGAGATCGACCCTATGAATCGCATTTTGAAAAACGAAGAGTAGTCTTGCTGATTGTTTTTGTTACAGCCAATTAAGCACCTTAGTTGTATGAAAAATATTCTGATCCCTACTGATTTCTCGGATGTAGCACACAATGCGCTGGATGTAGGGCTTAAATTTGCCCGCCGTTTCAGTGCGGCTATTCACCTGCTGAGTTGTACCGATTTGCCCGATGGAT
>JALQTV010000207.1 GCA_023268675.1 Saprospiraceae bacterium
TGCCTTGCAGCGATTGATGTACAATGCCTTGCATCGCGGTTGGGGGTTTCCTATGGGAGTGGCAGACAGCTCAGGAACATTGATGGCCGCAGACTTTTTCTTCAACAGCCACGGCAAGGTAGTGAGTGCTCTGGGTACTCAGGTGCCTTCGGTGGTTGATTCCGGAGCTTTGCCCTATCTCTACGATATGTTGATTCGCGGACAGGCAGGAAGACCTGCTATCCTGGATCTTAATGGCAATCAACCGTTGTCCGAACTTTTGGGTGCTCAGCAAAATACCTACCCTGTTTTGAACAGTGGACGGTGAACTGTGAACTGTGAACTGTAAACTGTATTTTTGGTGTTAATTGGTTTGAAGGGGAATGGTTGTTTCGCCACCTTCGGGCAGGGCTGTTAAATTCTTGGTGTTTTATTTTGCTACATAGTTGATAATTATGCCACCCCTTGCGGGGTTTTTCCTTACAATGGGTTGTCACCCATCGCTGGTCTATTTCGCCCTTTCAGGGCTTTGTTAGATTATTTTTGCTAAAGGTTAAAGGCCCACTGCCTACTGCTCACTGCCGACTGCTCACTGCTCACCACACATAGCTCCCAAAAGCATAGCAGCCTGGTTCCAATCGAATTTTTTTCGCTGTTGCCTGCCCTTTTCGACAAGGTCGGCACACAAATCAGGGTTGGCATACAAGCGGAACATGCCTTCTGCAATGGCTTCAATATTTGTAGAGTCAACGAGCAAGGCTGCATTGCCGGCAACTTCAGGAAGAGAAGTACTGTGGGAAGTAAGTATGGGAATTTCTGCGTGCATGGCTTCTACCAGGGGGAGGCCAAAGCCCTCAAAAAGGGATACATAGACAAGTGCGTGAGCAGCTCCGACGAGCCGGAACAATTCTTTTTCCGGCAAATACCCGGTAAAAATAATATCTGTCTGAAAGGGTGATGCCTGCCAGGCTCGCTCAAAAGCTTCTGTTTGCCAGGCTTTTCGCCCGCCAATAAGCAGCTTTACAGAAGCTCCGCTACGGCCCTTAAATCGATCAAATGCCTGAATCATTCGATCTATGTTTTTTCGGGGCTGCAAAGCTCCCCAATACAAAAAATAGGCTTCGCCGTAACTGTATTGCTGCCTTACTTCCTGCTTTTCTTTTTCCCGAAGGGGTACAAAACCTTCTCTGCATCCGTTATAAATGCAGCTTACCTTTCCTGGATCCAGTGGAAAGTGTTTCAACAGGTCTTTTCGGACAAATTCGGAAATGGTGACAATTTTTTCGGCGCGCCGGAAAAAAAGAGGGGAAAAGTAGCGATAGTAGAGCCTTACGAGGAGGGGAATGTGTTCCGGATGATGAACAAAAGCTATGTCGTGAACTACCAGGATCGTAGGGATGCGGCTTTTCAGTGATAGATACCCATCAGGTGACAAGAATACATCCGGAGCAATTTTTCGAAGGACAAGGGGCAGGCTCCACTCAAACCACAGGTACCACAACAGAGGGTGCCGGGCAGGAGGAAAAACTACCCGATGCTTGACATTGGGTCCGGAGATCAGGTAATGGCTGTGCGGCCGGTCGTACAAAAGGTGAAACTCCCAGTCTGGATACAGCTGCACCAGCCGACTGACAATATCGTAGGTGTACCAGCCGAGTCCTTCCATTTTTCCCGGAATCAGAAAGCGGGCATTGATGGCAACTTTCATGGGGTGTATGAATTTTCTTCAAGTTTGTCCAAAGGTTTTGACAATTTGAAAGATTTCCGGTTTTTTTACCTGATATTTTTTATTTTTTATCTGCCTACAACAAATTACCAAAAAAGGCCAATGAAACATACCAGTGATGTATTGATTATCGGAGCCGGCATCGGCGGCTTGACCACCGCTATAAAACTGGCAGAACAAGATGCCGGACTTGAGATTACCGTGCTTACCAAAACGGATGAATCCGAAAGCAATACCCGCTATGCGCAGGGAGGTGTAGCTGCTGTCTGGGATACTGCGGTGGATTCATTCGAGAAGCATATCGAAGATACGCTCATTGCCGGCGATGGCCTTTGTGATGAGGAAGTGGTCAAAATTGTGGTGGAAGAAGGTCCGGAAAGGGTACGGGAGATCATCTCCTGGGGTGCCCGTTTCGACAAGACCCGACAAGAACACTATGATCTGGGCAAGGAAGGAGGGCATTCTGCCAATCGCATCCTGCATTACAAAGATCTGACCGGCTGGGAAATCCAGCGCAGTCTGCTTGAAAAAGCACATCAATACCCCAATATTACCATACACGATCACTACTTTGCCGTAGATCTGATCACCCAACACCACCTGGGCTATACCGTGACCCGACTCATGCCTGATATCGAATGTTATGGGGTATATGCCCTGAACAAATCGAGCGAACAAATCGAGACTTTTCTTTCTAAAATCACTGTCATCGCAACGGGTGGAGCAGGTCAGGTGTATCGAAATACTACGAATCCGGTCATTGCCACAGGTGACGGAATTGCCATGGCATATCGCGCCAAATGTTGGATAGAGAACATGGAGTTTGTGCAGTTTCACCCAACTGCTCTTTACAATCCTGCAGGCGAGAACCCTTCGTTCCTGGTCTCGGAGGCAGTGAGAGGTTTTGGTGGCATTCTCAAACGCAGAGACGGGACGCCTTTTATGGAAAATTACGATTCCCGGGGGTCTCTGGCTCCCCGCGACATTGTGGCACGAGCCATAGACAATGAGATGAAGATCAGCGGCGAAGAATGTATGTTTCTCGATTGCCGCCACCTGGAGAAAGAGGCATTTGTGGCTCATTTTCCAACGATTTACGATAAATGTATGAGCCTGGGCATAGACCCCATGAAAGATATGATTCCCATCGTCCCCGCTTGCCACTATTTTTGCGGGGGAATTCGGGTGGACCAGGAGGGAAGAAGCTCCGTCAAAAACCTGTTTGCCTGTGGCGAATGTACCAGTACAGGCTTGCACGGAGCCAACAGACTGGCCTCCAACTCGCTGCTGGAAGCGCTGGTATTCGGCCACCGAATAGCTAATGTTGTGCTAGACCAGCTTCCTTCACTAGAGATCAAAAGTGGAATTCCGGACTGGAATGCTGCCGGAACTACCCATCCGGGAGAAATGGTGCTCATCACCCAAAGTTTGAAAGAATTAAAAGAGATCATGAGCAGTTATGTGGGGATCGTACGCTCCGATGCCCGCCTCAAACGTGCTCTGGACCGCCTCCACCTGCTATATGTGGAGACGGAAGCATTGTACGACCATACCGTCATCTCTCCGCAATTGTGCCAGCTGCGCAATTTGCTTACCATAGCTTACCTCATCACTCGCTCTGCCGGGATGCGAAAGGAAAGCCGGGGGCTGCACTACACCACCGATTATCGGGAAAAACAACTATTTAAACAGGAATTCATTCTGTAATCATCAGATCAGGCATAGATTATGAAACAATTCGACGTAGTCATCGTAGGAGCAGGAATAGTAGGACTCGCCACTGCCCGGCAGTTGTTGCAGCGCAAACCCGGCCTCCGCTTGTGCATCATCGACAAAGAAAACAGGGTAGCAGCGCATCAGAGTGGCAACAATAGCGGGGTGATCCACTCCGGAATTTATTATAAGCCGGGAAGCCAGAAGGCCCTTAATTGCCGGAGAGGATACAATTACCTGATCGACTTTTGTGCCCGCGAATCCATCCCTTTTGATATCTGCGGAAAGGTGATCGTGGCTACGGAAGCCAAAGAAATTCCACAATTGGAAGCTATTTTGAAGCGCGGCCAGGAGAATGGCCTCGAGGGCTTGCGGCGAATTTCTCCGGAAGAGGTAGCCGATATTGAACCCTATGTGCAAAGTGTCGCTGCGGTTCATGTTCCACAGGCGGGTATCGTGAGTTACCGGGCTGTCGCCCAAAAATTGTTTGATCTCTGCACTGCCCAAGGCATGACTGCACTGATGGCAGAAAAGGTTATTGATATTCGCAACCGTGATACAGAAGTAGTGGTGCTGACCGACAAAAGTGAGGTAGTGGCAAAGCAGGTGATTACGTGTGGAGGATTGTATGCCGACAAGCTGGCTGCCATGACTCTTGCAGGCAGTGAAATTCAGATCCTGCCTTTCCGTGGAGAATACTACGACCTGATTCCTTCGCGCTCCCATTTGGTCAACAATCTGGTCTATCCTGTACCTAACCCCGATTTTCCTTTCCTGGGCGTTCATTTTACAAGGATGATAGAAGGAGGCATAGAAGCAGGACCTAATGCGGTGCTTGCCTTCAAAAGAGAGGGATACTCGCTTTGGGATCTGGACCTGCACGAAATGCTGGAGGCCATTCAGTTTTCCGGTTTCCGCAAAATTATCGGCAAGTACTGGAAAGAAGCAGCAGAAGAATTGTACCGCTCAGCTTCCAAAGCTGCTTTCGTGAGTAGCTTGCAAAAATTGATTCCGGCTGTCAAGTCCGAAGACCTGGTCAAGGGTCGGGCAGGAGTACGCGCCATGGCCTGTGACCCACAGGGCAACCTGATAGATGATTTTCTTTTTGTGCCTTCCGGCAGGACACTCCACGTACTGAATGCTCCTTCTCCGGCTGCTACGGCTTCCCTTTCCATCGGGGAGACGATCGCAGCAAAAATCATAGATTCTCAACATATTTAATTCAAATCCCAATCACTGCTCATAAAACAACTACCGTGAAACGTTTTTTCCTCCCACTGCTACTACTCCCTGTCATTATATCTCCTGCTTTCCTTACCGGTGACAAAGGCCTTCACAAAATTGATCCCGAAATATTGACTCGTTTTTCCGGCACTGCCGAACAAGAAATGCTTGTCTTGCTGACACAGCAGGCTGACCTTTCCGCGGCAGCGGGTATCCGGAACAAATCTGCCAGAGGACAATTGGTGTTCAACAGCTTGAAACAAACGGCAGCAAAGAGCCAGATGGGGCTTTTGTTGTGGTTGGCAGAGCGGAAAGTCCCTGCTCAATCGTTTTGGATTGCCAATATGCTGGCCGTCAAAACAGACGAGACTACGATCAGGGCCATAGCCGCACGCACAGATGTGAAGCGCATCGTAGCCAATCCCTGGGTACAGATGGAGAAAGTGCCCGAGATGGACTTCGAGCAGCCCGAATTTCGGGGAGGAGCGATTGAGTGGGGCGTAGAAAAAATCAATGCTCCGGCAGTGTGGGAACTGG
>JALQTV010000208.1 GCA_023268675.1 Saprospiraceae bacterium
TTGGATAGCTCTTTTTCGAATTTTTGAGCATAATCCTGCTTCTCAATGGTGACGGTAACCAGGGTATTCAAATTATCTACGTCCGCTCTGGCAACAGTTGACATAACGCGTTGGGTTAAATGTTGAAAGAAATAATAAGTGCACTTATATAGTCATAGACAGCGATAACTGCCTGGAAAATCAATTCAGCGTGGTACAAACCAGACAAAACCAAAAGGGATAAAAACGGAAGATAAAAACATTCAGTGGTCAAAAAGGATGTGAAACCGAATATTTTTCTAAAAAACGAACCCGGTAGATCAGGAAACAAACAAGGATGAGAAAAAGTTTGAAAGACCATTTTGGCATTGTAAGGATACCTGCCGGGCTTGACCGGTGCTCCGGAAAAGGATTGTGCGGGTGGAGGGACTCGAACCCCCACGCCTCGCGGCGCTAGATCCTAAGTCTAGTGCGTCTACCAATTTCGCCACACCCGCATTCAATCATTCAATTGGAACCAATCATCTATATTGATCGGTTGCTTTTAAAGCGATGCAAATATAAAACCTTTTCCGAAAGAAAGAAATACTTAGCCGGGAAATATTTTTTTGTCGGTAAAAAATAATCTTCTATGAGGATAATTTTTTGTTAAATTTGTTTAGAGGCCTGTAAGGAATTACCCTTTGGGTCAAAAAGGGTAATTAATATCCAAAAAAATACTGGGATGAACCTCACAAGCGCTTGAAGGAGGAATGCCATCACGGCGGCATGAAAATGCGCATGTAAAGTCAGACTAACCTAAGTACAAACAATCTATATGTCAGAAGCTGTAACAGCAAGCCAAGCAGATGAAAAGTTATTGATCCAGCGAGCTTACAAAAAGCTTCTCCGCGCTATCAAGTCGCCTTTGTCAAAGGAAGACAAACAAAACATGCGGAAGGCTTACGAGTTGGCCGTCAGCGCACACAGCCAGCAACGGAGAAAGTCGGGAGAGCCTTATGTGTTGCACCCCATTGCCGTGGCAACCATCTGTGCAGAGGAAATAGGACTGGGACCTACCGCGATCATTGCTGCCTTGCTACACGATGTCGTCGAGGACACCGATATTACGCTAAAAGATATTCAGCAAATGTTTGGCGAGCGCATCGCCAAAATCGTTGACGGACTCACCAAGCTGGATAGCGCATACAATATAGAGAGCCCACAGGCAGAAAATTTCAAGAAAGTACTGAGCACCCTGGTGGAGGACGTAAGGGTGGTGCTGATCAAAATGGCAGACCGACTGCACAACCTGCGCACCATTTCTTCCATGCCCCAACACAAACAGCTTAAAATAGCTGCGGAGACCAATTATATCTACGAACCACTGGCACACCGACTGGGTTTGTACAACTTCAAAACCGAGTTCCTGGATATCTCCATGAAGATCAAGGAACCCGAGCAGTACCATGAAATTGCCAGGAAACTGCAGGAAACCAAACGGGATCGCACCAGGTATGTCAATGAATTCATCAGGCCGCTGACCGACAAACTTGATGAGATGGGGGTTCCCTATCGCATCTTTGGAAGACCCAAATCCATCTTCTCTATCTGGAATAAGATCCGCTCCAAAAGGGTGCCCTTTGAGGAAATTTATGATCTTTTTGCTATCCGAATCGTCGTAGACGTTCCTCCCGACAAGGAAAAACTCATCTGCTGGCAGGTGTATTCTATCGTGACCGATGTGCACAAGCCCATTCCCGAGCGTCTGAAAGACTGGATTACCGTACCCAAATCCAATGGTTACGAATCCCTGCATACCACAGTGATAGGCCCCAAAGGTCGTTTCGTGGAAGTCCAGATCCGAACCGAGCGCATGGATGAAATTGCAGAACGGGGCTTTGCAGCACACTGGAAGTACAAAGGGGTGTCCAAACAACCGGATGTTTATGAGCGTTGGCTGGACAGCGTGCGCGAAATCCTGGAAGATCCCACCAGCGATGCCGTTCAGTTTTTGGGAGATTTCAAGTCCAATAATCTCTTCAACGAGGAAATTTTTGTCTATACCCCCAAAGGAGACATGATTATTTTGCCGAAAGGCGCCACCGCACTCGACTTTGCCTTCCATATCCACTCCGATGTGGGCTACCATTGTACCGCTATTTCTGTCAATAGCAAACTGGTACCCATGGGGTATAAGCTGAACAATGGCGATCAGTTAAAGGTGGTGACCAACAAAAACCAGAAGCCCAATGAGGACTGGCTGAACATGGTCGTGACGGGAAAAGCAAGGGCCAAAATCCGCTCTGCCATGAAAGAGGAGCGCAAGGTCAAGGGACAGCTGGGCAGGGAGGCACTGGAGCGCAAACTCAAAAATCTGAAAATAGCTGCTTTCGAACCCGCTGTAGAGGCCATGGTCAAGTTTTACGGTTTCTCTTCTCACATTGACTTGTATTACGCTATTTATACGGAACAGCTGACCATTCCTGAAATATTCAAAAATTTCAGGGAAGAAGACCGCAAACTGGTACAAATCAGTAAGGAACTTCGCGAAGAAGCTCCAACGCCCCCTCCCGGCAGTGGAGAATTGAGCGCACGCAAGGCTACACGCAAAAAAGTACTGGGCAAACCGCGGCTGTTGATCAATGGCGAACCCGGAGAGCGCTTCGAATACCATTTCGCTACCTGCTGCAACCCGGTACAGGGGGACCAGGTTTTTGCCTACCTGACTTCCAATGCAGGACTGAAAATTCACCGGATCAATTGCCCCAACGCAACCAACCTGATCGCTAATTATGGTTATCGCATCATGAAAGCAGAATGGATCATTACCCCCAATGCTTCTTTTGTGGCAGAAGTGAAAATCACCGGGATTGACGATGGTCCCGGAGTGATAGAACAACTGACACACCGCATTTCCTCCATGTTGGGATTGAATATCCGATCCTTCAGCATAGAGGGGAATGAAGGGTATTTTGAAGGCATCATCAGCTTGCTGGTGACCAATACTGATCAGTTAAATATTGCTATAAAGAGCCTTCAAAACCTGCAAAGTGTTTCAAGTGTTACAAGGATAGAGTAATTTTGGCAGCTATGGAAAACAGCAAGACCGATTCCCTTCCGGAAATTATAGCAGAGGTGAAAAATATTTTTTCTTCCTACCTGGAGCAAAACCAACTTCGGAGAACTCCTGAGCGTTATGCCATCCTGGAAGAAATTTACAAGCGCAATGATCACTTCGATGCAGAGGCGCTGTACATCCACATGAAAAATCAAAATTATCGGGTAAGTCGCGCCACCGTGTACAATACCCTGGAGCTCTTGGTCAATTGTGACCTCGTCAAAAAACATCAGTTTGGGAAAAACCTGGCCCAATACGAAAAATCCTACGGTTTCAAGCAACACGATCACCTCATCTGCGTAGATTGTGGCAAGGTATTGGAGTTTTGCGATCCCCGGATCCAACAAATCAAAAATATGATGGGCGAACTCCTCCACTTCAAGATTACCCACCATTCTCTCAACCTCTATGGGCAGTGTGATGGCGCCTGTGAGCGGGATTGAACAGGATTTTTGTGAAAATCCATTTCTAATCTGTACCATCTGTGGATAGCTTCACAGTATATCTCTGTGTTAATTCTTCCTTTCTATGCCCTTTTCTATGGGATAGCCTGAATCAAATGTGTATTTTAGCCTTTTAATTTAATCAGATACCAGAAAAATGAAAGTTGACGTAATTCTTGGCCTGCAATGGGGAGACGAGGGAAAGGGAAAAATTGTAGATTATCTGGCCACGCGATACGATATCGTAGCCAGATTTCAGGGTGGTCCCAACGCAGGGCATACGCTCAAATTTGATGGCAAAAAGTTTGTTTTACATACAGTGCCCTCCGGGATTTTCCGGGAAGGGCTCATCAACCTGATCGGTAATGGTGTGGTCATCGATCCCATTACGCTGGCTCGTGAACTTCAACAAATAACAGATGCCGGGGTCTCTTATTCCGATCGCCTGTTGCTTGCCCGCAAAGCACATTTGATTTTGCCTACGCATCGCTATTTGGATGCGGCTTCTGAAAATGCAAAAGGCAAAGAAAAAATTGGTTCTACCTTGAAAGGAATAGGTCCTACCTACATGGACAAAACAGGAAGAAACGGCCTTCGCGTGGGAGATGTCTTTCAGGCAGATTTCCAACAACAGTACGAAGCACTGAAGGAAAAACACCTGACCCTGATCAATATGTACCCCGATATCGATTTTGATCTGGCAGCAGAGGAAGAAAAGTGGATGGAAGCCATCAAAAAATTGCGTTTGCTGCCATTGGTTGATGCCGAATATTACATCAATGATGCCCTGAATGCCGGAAAACGTGTACTGGCAGAGGGAGCTCAGGGTTCTATGCTGGATATTGATTTCGGAACTTACCCTTTCGTTACTTCCTCAAATACAATTACCGCCGGAGTTTGTACAGGACTGGGTCTTGCTCCTTCCCGCATCGGCGAGGTAATTGGCATCACGAAGGCTTATTGTACCCGCGTGGGTTCGGGCCCTTTCCCGACAGAACTGGAAGATGAAGCCGGTGAATTGTTGCGACAGGAAGGACAGGAGTTCGGAGCTACTACCGGCCGCCCCCGCCGTTGTGGGTGGTTGGATATTCCCCAATTGAAATATACGATCATGCTAAATGGGGTAACCCAGATCGTAGTGACCAAAGTCGATGTCCTGAATAATTTCGAGTCCATCCAAATGGCTACCGCTTACAACGTGGACGGGCAGTCAGGTGATCAGGTCCCCTACGATATGTGCAAGTTCGATATCGATCTCGAACTCGAATCTTTCCCCGGATGGAAACAGTCTCTGGACCATGCAAAGTCGTTTGAGGAACTGCCGGATTTGGCACGTAATTACCTGCACACCATGGAAAATTACCTCGGCGTACCCATCACCATGGTTTCTACCGGACCGGAAAGAAACCAATTGTTGGTTGTGAACGGTGAAGTGTGAGCGGTGAACAGTAAACAGTGAACAGTAAATTGTAAACGGTCCTTTAGGGGGCAATGATTATGCCACCCCTTGCGGGGTTTTTCTTTGCGATGGATTTCGCCACCTTCGGGGCTTTGATTCATAATTGTGAAGCGCTAAAGGTCAAAGGCCAACTGCCAAGGGGCTTTTCCGTTCACTGCTCACCGTTCGCCGCCACAAT